>JBGGMI010000219.1:0-3148 GCA_041288075.1 Fimbriimonas sp. | reverse complement strand
ATCGAGTCAGCCTCGACGGTAGCGCCCTCTCCGATCACCACTCGATCTCCTACCGAAGCGTTTACTTCAGCTCCTTCTCCGATGAGTGTTCCGTTCGCCGTCAGAAACGCGCTCGTCTCCAGGAATGAATCCAGGGTGCCTGTGTCGAACCAGATGCCGTCGTAAACCCCCGCTAACACCGTCTCGCCTCGATCGATCAGCATCTGAATCGCATCGGTGATCTCGTATTCGCCGCGCGCGCTAGGCTTCAATTCGGGAATGACCGACCAGATTGCCGACCCAAAAAAGTACATGCCCGCCATTGCCAGGTTGCTCTCCGGATTCTGCGGCTTCTCCACAAGTTTCACAATCCGCTCGCCAACAACATTCGCCACACCAAACCTTCTGGGGTCTTCTACCGGCTTGACGATGTTCAGGTTGGCCGCTCCCGAATCCTGAAATCGCCGCGCCTGCTCGACAAAGCCTTCCCCATAGATCGCGTCCCCCAGGTACAGCACGAACGAATCAGAGCCCACGAAGTCCTTCGCAAAGCCCACCGCATGCGCCAGCCCCTTCGGTTCTTCTTGCTTCACAAAGGTCAGTCGAACCCCTTGATCTGCACCGTCTCCTAGTGCTTCCCGCATCTGAGCCTCGTTATCGCCAACGACGATGCAGATGTCGGTCACGCCCATCTCCTTCAGCCGATCGAAGGCGTAATAGAGCGTCGGCCGGTTCGCCAGCGGAAGCAAGGGCTTGGGGATAACGTGGGTGATCGGGTAGAGACGGGAGCCTTTGCCGGCAGCGAGAATGACGCCTTTCATGGTTGTTTTGAACGGCAACGGCGAAATTGCTCCCCCTGCCGCAGAAATGATACACGTCAGGGGGTAGCCTTTGCCGCACAATGACCGCGAACAGGATGTTCCGGTATTCGATAGCATGTGCGGCACTAGGGATGGTGCTTTTCGGCTGCGGCAAATCTGCTCCGCCCTCGTATCCGACGTGGGCGACGGCTCCTCAGCCCACGGCCATCCAGGCCAACTCGTCGAATGCCTTCGATGCTTATCGCCAGGCTGCTCTGGATGCCGAGGAGAAGGGGCAGAAGTATCTGACCCGTGTCTCCTTCTTCCCAGGCCATCGTAAAATCGCCGCCGAGCTCACCCAATCGGCGTTCGTGCGCGTCATCCAGGCAACGGGCCGAGAATCGGAGTTCAAATTCACCCCCACCCGCCCCTTCGAGCAGCGGCCATTCCATCGCGGATGGCGGTTGCTCGGGCGAGTGTTTGCTTGGAAGATCGAGGACGCCTGCAAAGCGGAAGACTATGCCAATGCAGTGATGCTCGCTAATGCTGGCTCCAAGTTCGGTTTCGATCTCACCGGAGGTGCCGCGATGGATGCCGCGCTGGGTCTGGATATCGTCGACCAGATCAGGATTGCCATCGCGCCTCATCTCACGAAGATGAAACCGGAGCAGCTCTCCGCGCTCGCCTCAGGAATGACTTCCGCACTCGGCCGCAAGGTCCCGCTTACCACGACGCTTACGAACGAAGAGCAGAACTTCAAGTTGGCGGTGCAAACAGTTCAAGACCTCTACCGCGCCAACGATCTCAAAAAGCTGGAAGACGAGCTCGGTCCCAGCGGAAGAGAAGCAGTTGAGAAGCTAAAAGCCGCAGGAAAGAAGAGCGACGAAGCCCGCCTCCAATACTTCAGCGGATTCGCCAATGAAGCATCCGAGAGCGTGCACCACTACGTCGAGCTGGCATCTCTACCGGTTGCTAAGCGCGAGGCAAAGCTGGAGTTCTCGAGAAATCGAGCCTGGCGAGGATTTGCCAAGATCTTCCTCGGCACGCTGGAGCCGCTGCTAAGCCACGACGACGCCACCACCGCGAGAACGAGGCTCGTCATCCTTCAAGCAAAGCTGCTGGCAGGCAAGAAGAACGGGTACCCGAGCTCGCTCAAGTACATCAGCCAGGAGCTAGACAAGGATCCGTATTCGGGCGAACGCTTCCTGTATCACTACGATGCGTCGCAGTTCACGCTCTACAGCGTCGGCCCGAATCTAAAGGATGACGGAGGGGAAACGGACGGGACCTTCTCAGACCCCGACCTTCTCCTCGAGCAAGGGTAAATCCCTTGGCTTTTCGCGCGGCTCGTCCATCGGCTTCTCTGTCGATTCGTCGAGGCCGTGACCCAGCGTGGGCGATGTCTCGGTCGTCGTCGGATTGATCAGTGCCTTTCCGTCGTTGGTATAGACCCATGGCGTATCCCAGAGCAATTTCAAAGCCTTGTGAAACGGCATGGAGTGGAACCGATCCGGCCATAGCCGCTCGATGTGCTTCTCCAGCGTGCGGGCATGTCGCGTTGGCGCCATGGGGAAGAGGTGGTGAACCGTATGCGCTCCGAAGTGGCAGTGCATTACGTCCAACCAGCCGAGCCAGCGCGGCAGCGTCACCGAAAGCGAACTCGCCAGGACGTCATCATGGTCTGCTAGCGGATTCAGGAAGTGGTTCGTGGCGATGTACGAAATGACGATGGCATTGCCAACCATCAGCGGCAGCAGATACCCAAAGACGAACACCTGCCAGCCGAGAAACAGCGTTACGCCGATCCAGAACAGCTTCGGGACCACGAAGTCGAAGATCATCTCGAACTTCTCCTTGCCCGGCGTCTTGGGATCCTTCAGATACATCAGAAGAACCGTCACGTTGTGCTGCGTCATCATCAGCGAAAAGAAGCCGAAGATGACCAGGTTGCGCGCGAGCGGCGACATCTTGTATAGCCACTTCAGGACCGGATTGTTCTTGTACTCGTCGAGCAGGAACAGGCGGTCCGGGTCCAACTCGCGATGCTGCGTATTGCCGTGATGCTCGTTGTTGTGCCAACGCGTCCACAGCCGACCGCCGATCGCAAACGGCGAGAAGAAGACGCTGGTCAAAAAGATTCGCAGCTTTTTGTTTCGAACCGATCCGCCGTGGCAGGTCTCGTGGGCCAAAAAGCCCAGACCGGCAAAGCTGTGTCCGATGAGGATGCTGAGAAAGGGTGCTGCCCACCAGGAAAAGTGGTCTCTCAAAAGCCAGAGCCCGACGGCGATGATGGCGGCGTGCGGGAAGAACCAGAGAAGGTGTCGATTGTCAGGTTTGAAAAAGTGGTCCGGGAGCTCCTTGCGCAATAT
>JBGGMI010000218.1:0-20149 GCA_041288075.1 Fimbriimonas sp. | reverse complement strand
TTGGCATTTCAGATTTACCGTAGTAAACTATCTCTGTTTACCGTGGTAAATCTATGGAGGTAGATTCATGCCGATTTCGCTAGGAAGTGTGCAGCTCCGCATCATGCAGGTGCTCTGGAACGAAGGGGGTGCCACCGCGCGCCGAATCACGGAGGTGCTGAGCCAGCAGGCCCCAATCGCCCACAGCACCGTCCAAACCCTGCTTCGCAAACTCGAAGCCAAAGGTGCGGTGACGCACGATCAAACCGACCGCACCTTCACCTTCCGAGCACTCGTCGCCGAATCGGATGTGACTCGTTCCGCCGCGCAGGACCTCCTCTCGAGGGTTTTTCAGGGTTCGATCACGGGCCTTATGGCGCACCTTCTCGACAGTGAGGAGGTCACGCCGGAAGAAATGAAGCGCCTGAGAGCGCTCGTGGAAGAGAAATCGAAGGAGAATAGACCATGAACGCGTCCGATACCCTGGTCTTGCTCTTGCAAACGGGCTTCGTTCTGCTCGTCGTGCTCGCCGCAGGCTTTCTTGCGCGAAAGGCTCCCGCTTTTCAATCATCCCTCTACCGACTCTGCATCATCGCCGTCCTCGCCCTTGCAATCGGCTCTCCCTGGCTCAATGAACGGCCCAAGCCGGTCGTACCCATCCAATGGGCACCCGCAACGGCAACGGTCACCATTGCGCAACCCACGGCAGTAAAGGCTCCCGAGCCTGTGGCACATGCGGAAACTCCTGCTCCGACCGACGCCACAGTTACAACCACTTCCGACCTCGTCAACCCCTTTGATTGGCTAGCTATGATCTGGATGGCGGGAGTCGCTCTCCTTTCGGTTCACCTCGGACTTGGCTACCAAGCGCTGGCGAGGATTAGACGAAGCAGCCGGACGATAACGGATCCATCCACTCTGGAGCTTTTGAAACGGACGGCCATGCAGGCCGGCACCTCGACTCCCCTGCTGCTCGAAAGCTCGACCGTGAGCAATCCATTCGTCGCCGGCATTCGGCATCCCGCCATCTACCTTCCCGAAGACTGGCACAAGGAAGTTGATCGGGAGACCCTGCAAGCGGTCCTCCGTCACGAGATGGCGCACATTACGAACGGTGATCTCAAGTGGAATCTGGTCCATCGCGTCGCATGCATCGTCCTATGGCCGCAGCTCCTTCTCTGGCTCTTGCGTAAGCCAATGAGCGCGGCAAGCGAGCAGCTGTGTGATCGCCATGTCCTTGGATCGGGCATTCCCGAAACCCGATACGCCGAGTGCCTGCTCTCGCTCCGAGAAAGGCTGCACGCTCGACCGTGCCCGTCACTTGGGATCGGTGCGGTCTCATCGAAATCGTTCCTTGCCAAAAGAGTCGAAGCGATCTTGGACGGGAAGCGATCAAGGGCCGTGGTGCTTCCGAAAGGCGTCTCCGCCACGTTGAGGGTTTCTGCGCTTGCGATTGCGGCGGCTGCGGCGCTCATTTTCGCTCGGCCCACCAGCAGCCAGGAACCGTACGACAATTGGGTGAAGGCGCCTTACGCCGGCAAAGTCAAGCTCTTGGCCGCCGATGGAAAGCCTGTAACGGGGGCATCTGCTTGGGTCGTATTCACTGGAGACGTCCCCCAGATCACATCTAAGCGGCTCCAGGTTGTAGGCGCTGAGGTGACGCTGCCAACGGAGGCTCCTCCCAAGTGTGTCGGCACCATCCTGGTACAGGCTGCCGGGCATGGACTCAGCTTCGCTAGGGCGTGGCCCGCTGAAGAGAAAATGACCAGCCTCACGCTGTCCCGTCCTGTGTCGATCAAGGGCCAGCTCCTTCTTCCCGACGGCAATCCCGCCGCAGAGATTGCGATGAGGCTTCAGCTTCTGGTTCGGGTCTTTCGCAACCCTGAGAACGCTGAATTTATGAGTCTGGAGACGATTCCAGAGATCTCTGCTGGCCCGGCGACCGATTCAACGGGACACTTCAGCATCGACGGGCTCCCCCCATCGACTACTGTGGCATTCGACGTGGCAGACAACCGCTTCTCGCAGTTGCCGTTCAACGCGAGGATCGACACGGGGCTGCATGGTGCCAGCGCTCCCGGACCGATTCGGCTCCTTCCTGCGGCTCGGCTTCAGGGCCGGGTAACTCGCGATGGAAAGCCAGTGGCGGGATTTGGTGTCGGAGCACAGGGCAACAACGATCGAGACCGGGATAACAATACTGCCGGCTCTGCCATCACCGATAAGGACGGACGCTACACGATGCAACAGATGAGGCCCGGCGTGTACAACGTCATTGCCGACCTTCGCGGCAGCCTGGGTAAAGAGGTGACGGCGATTGCTCACGAGGCGGTCACTGTCAAGGCCGGTGAGACGATCTCTGGGATTGACTTTGAGCTTATTCCCGGCGTTATTGTCGAGGGAACGGTTGTCGACGCCGCAGGCAAGCCAGTCAAGGAGACTTACATTGGGATCTACGGTCCAGCCCACCCGAGGTCCAGCGCGTGGGTTCAGGGATCGACAACTGATGCTCATGGTTACTACACGATGCGCGTGCCGCCTGGAAAGCAGCACATCTATGTCTCCGATTCTCGATATGAAGCGCCTGCGCGAGACCTTGAGGTGACCTCCGGCGCGCGTGTCGACTTCCAGGTCAAGCCGGTAGTGGAGGAGGAAGAGGACGACGTTGCCGAACGCCTCGTCACCACCGCACGCCCAGAGCCGGAAGATATGGGTCCCGTGCCGCCCGTGGCCTCCTTCGGCCCTGGAAAGCCATTCTACGGTCCATTCAAGCTGAAGAACGGAGCGATCGCCCGATTGGCGTTTCTACAGAACGATGCTGACGGCCCTCACACCGTTTGGCATCCCAACGGCTCCAAGGCAGACCCCACAGACGTGGCGAGAAGCCTGGACCTGACCGGCTTCACGAAGTCCGGTGCAAATCCACGCTCGGTCTTCCTCCGCGTCGATATCGAGGGCGTAGAGAGAGGCAGCTATTCATGCGCAGTTGAAGTGCCACACCGTTCTCAGTGGAGCATTTGGCAAAGCTACGGCGATATGCACGGACGCGGCATGGATCTCGCCTCTTTCCGCGCCCCCGAGTCCTTGAAAGTGACGGACATGCGCTTCGGAATCGCCGCAGGTCGGCCAAAGCTCCTCCTCGCTGCAAAAGTCGGTCAAGCCCCCCTTTTCGCCAAAACAAGAGCGCCGCGCAAGCTCGAGGTCCCCGGCGACGCAAGTGTGACGGTAACGCTGCCTAAGGGCTTGAAGGGCAAAGAGGTAACGCTCGAAGCCTACGACCGCGCAGGCAAAATGCTGGAGCTAGCTGGATGGCAGAGCCCCGAAGAAGACGCGTCCACCGGCGAGCTCAAGCAAAGCTACTCCTTCCGAGGCGCTACTCCCGACGAAGTTGCCAGAGTCCAACTCTTCACCCGTGACTACGAGTGGGTCACGTTCAAAGGCATTCACCTCTATCCCAAATAGGAGCGCGGACGTCCCCGTCCGCTCCCATCGCCCGGACGTCCCCGTCCGGGAACCTTCCAAAAAGGGATAGAAAAGAGTTTTGCCGACATGGTTGCCAGAACCCCATTAGCAACCTATATAGGTGAGAGAACCCTCAAAAGATCAATCCCGTCCGCCCCATCAATCATCAAACATCCGCACCCCTCCCCCCTTGGGCACGGGCATTTGGGAACTTCGAAAAACTCCCATCCTCTGCCCCTCCGCCACTCCGGTCCTCCTAAATCAAATCCCCTTTCTGATCAAAGGCCATATCACTCAAAGAAGCCACAACCTCGAAGTCCCGCCTACCCTGCAACTCCCCGAGCAGACTCTCTGAAACCCAAAACTGCTCCAGGTGGGCCGTACTCTCGATGCGGCACACCCTCGCACCGCTTCCACCCAGAGAGGATGCCAAAGCCACCTCGATCGCATCCCTATCTGATGGCAGAGCCAATGGAAGCGGCCCCTCCCGCGTGTTCATCCCGCCCGGCTCACTCGCAGTCACAACATTGATATAGGTCGCCCAAGAATCGTATGCGTTCGCGAACCGCTGAGTCGTGAAATCCGCGCAGCCGATACCGATTCCGTTGCCAAGTGATTCCGGCGTCAAGGAAAGCGGAACGATACGCCGAATATCCGGCTTCCGCTCGCCACCCGCCCCGAACCGCCAGCGACCAACGACACTCGGATGCATCCCCGTCCCAGCAATGTTCTTCCCAAACCGGTCGATCACCAGCACGTCGAGATGATCGAAAGGCAAGGTGGCGAAATACCGATGAGACTCCCGCAAGAGCCGTTGATCAGCCTCCAAGAAGGCCTCGAAAGTCGCCGGCACCACCTCTATGATCACGGGCCTTCGATAGGCATTCTCGACTACAGCGACGCCAAACAGAATCTTTGCTTGCGCAAGGGTGACTTGGGGGACGGCTCGCACTGATTCCCACAGCCCATGGATGTGGATCTGTCTTGCCCCCGGTTGGTTGCCGAGACCGACGGCGGTCATTTTCAGAAGGCCGCTGGCGATGCCTTCCGTGCTTTCGGGGTGCGCCTTTGTCCAGCCGAGGACGATGAGTCCGTCCAAGTGTGAGGCCGCTTCATCCAAATGAGCCATCGCCCCGGTCGCGCTCTCCCCCAACTCGATCGTGGCCATCGTCGCCAGCATTGGCGCGCCAATCGATTCCTCCGTTACGCCAAGCAGCCGAAGCACTTCCGTTTGTCCTTCTACCGTGGCCCTGCCATGGCTGCCCATCGAGGGCAGCAGGATCGGCTCGGCTCCAAAAGAACGAATCGCATCCGCAATCCCGCGCAGCAGTTCTACGAATCCGCCCATATCTCGCGAACCGGCCGTCATACCAATCCGCTGCCCCGGGGCGGCTCGAAAACCAGCCGCCAAAAGCCGCCCCCGTGTCTCGGCCCGAACATCGGCGATGTGGTCGTCCGGAAACTGCCGACGAACCAGAGCCATCTTGGGCACAAGCTGCCTAGGCAGCGGCATCGTAGGGAACGACATGATGTGAACCATACTTCACAACAATGCTCCCGCTCCTGCTCATGACCGCACTAGCCGCCGAAGATATCAAGCCCCTCCCGCCGATCCCCCACCCAAGGCAGCTTGCGTGGCAGAAGATGCAGCAATACGCGTTCGTCCACTTCGGGCCCAACACGTTCACCGACGTTGAATGGGGGGAGGGAAAGGAGGATCCGAAGCTATTCAATCCGACGGCGCTCGACTGCGGCCAGTGGGCTCGAACTGCGAAGGCCGCAGGACTAACGGGGATTATCATCACCGCCAAGCATCACGACGGCTTTTGCCTCTGGCCCAGCAAGTATTCAACTCATACGGTTGCCCAGAGCCTTTACAAAGGGGACGTGCTTCGCGAGCTGAGCAATGCCTGCAAAAAAGAAGGTCTCAAGATGGGCGTCTATCTGTCTCCCTGGGATCGCAATCATCCTTCCTACGGCACGCCTGAATACAACCAGGTCTTCGCCAACATGCTCCGCGAGGTTTTGACTTCCTATGGGCCAATCTTCGAGGTGTGGTTCGACGGGGCAAATGGGGAGGGGCCGAATGGGAAGAAACAGGTTTATGATTGGCCGCTTTTTGTGAACACAGTGCGGAAGTATCAGCCCAATGCCGTGATCTTCAGCGATGCGGGTCCGGATATTCGATGGGTTGGAAACGAGTCGGGGCACTCCGATCCCGAGTGCTGGTCCACGATCGATCGTGACAGATACGTCGCCGGCACGCCGCTGTATCAGGAGCTGACTAAGGGGAAAAGGGGCGGCAAAGACTGGGTGCCTGCAGAATGCGACGTCTCCATCCGTCCGGGCTGGTTCTATCACAAGGAGCAGGATGGGCAGGTGAAGTCGCCGGAGACCTTGATGAAGCTTTGGGAGGAGAGCGTGGGGCAAAACGGAAGTTTTCTCCTGAACGTGCCGCCCGATCGTCGGGGCCTGTGGCATGAGAACGATGTGATGGCGCTTCTCGGTTGGAAGAAACTGCTGGACGAGGTTTACGGAAAGCCATTAAATGTGGCTGCTGCGTTCAGCGGCCCAGCAGATCCTGGCGATTCCGCTTTGGTGAACGTAACTCTTTCCAAGCCTCGCATCTTCGACCGTGTGGAGTTGAGAGAGCCAATCGGTCTCGGGCAGCGGATCGCTGGTTTTCGAATCGAAGCTTTGGTTGATGAGAAGTGGACAGTCCTTTCAAACCAAACCACAGTCGGAAACCGAAGGATCGTAAGGGTGCCCAGAACGAAGTCAGATCGAATTCGCATCGTCATCACAGACTCTCTAGCGGAGCCGCTACTCACGTCCGTCATCCTATATTGGACAGGTCGCTAAGCCCGCAGTTCGCGCAGATACTCGTGAACGAGCTGCACGGCAGCGGCGCCTTGCCCAACGGCGTTGGCGATTCGCTTAGTCGAGCCAGCTTTCACGTCTCCGACGGCGAAGACTCCCGGCATGCTCGTCTCCAGGTGCATCGGTGGCCGCTTGAGCGGCCAGCGTCCGCCCGGCGTTCGCATGATATCCGTCCCCGTTTGTATGTAACCCGCCTTATCTCGTACGATTTCGCGCGGCAGCCAATCCGTTCTCGGATCGGCTCCGATGAAGACGAAGATCGAGCTGCATTCCAATTCCTCGCCATTCACCACGAGTGCGCTAAGGCTATCTTCACCCTTCAGCTCATCCACACATGCATTCTCGATGAGCAGGATATTCTCGGACGAGCGGATTCGATCGACCAAGTAACTTGAGGTCGCGGTTTCGATCGAGGGATCGCGAATGATGAGATACACCTTGCTGGCATATTGGGCAAAGTGCAGCGCTGCCTGGCCAGCCGCGTTTCCGCCGCCCACAACCGCCACGACCTCCTGCTCGCACTCCACCGCCTCTGAGTAGGAAGCACCGTAATAGACGCCCTTGCCAAAAAGCTGGTCCTCCCCGGGCGCCTCCAAGCGGCGGTAGGCGACGCCCATCGCCAAAATCACCGAGCGGCTGGCAATCTCCTTTCCGCTAGCGAGCCGAACTCGTCGATAAGTTTCGGTCGCCCGAATTGCCGTCGCCTCTTGTGGGCTCAGAATCTCAACGTTAAACCTTTCCGCCTGATCGCGGGCACGCCTCGCCAAATCAGCACCCGACAGGCCTTGCGGAAAGCCGAGATAGTTCTCGATCATCGAGCTGCATCCGGCTTGTCCTCCTGTCGCCTCGCTCTCGATCACCACCGTCTTGAGTCCCTCCGAAGCCGCATAAACAGCCGCCGCCAAACCACCAGGTCCCCCACCAACGATGATCAAGTCGTAGTAACTCGACTCAGGCTCTGTCTTCAGCCCCATCTGCTCGGCAAGCTGAGCCACGCTGGGGCATTCGAGCTGAGTTCCGTCCGGCAAAACGACGCACGGCAGCTTCACGTTTTGCTTGAGCAAGGTTTGAACAGTCGTGTCGTGTTCATCCTCGCTCACATCCGTCCACTCGTACGGCGCTTGGTTGCGGGACAAAAAATCTTTCAGTGTGTGGCTCTCGGGAGCCCAGCGGAGGCCGTACATGCGAATGACGCCGGCCTTCGGCTCGTGCAAAGCCGCCCAATCGTCTAGGAGGTCCGAAACGACGGGATAAAGCCGATCCTGCGCCGGCTGCCACGGCTTGACGATGTAGTAGTGGGCCAACCGCTCGGCCATCGCCTGAATGGCTCGCGGCTTGTCCATGTAGGGCACAAGTAGGGCGCGCTTGGCTTCTGGATGCTGCTCGGTGATCTCGCCGATTAGGCGTTCATAGCCGATGTCGCAAAGGAGAAGCGCCAGACGGCGGCTGTCCTTGACCAGCCTCTGCCCAATCTCACGGCCTTTTGCCTCCGAGTTGGTGGTCAGAAGGTGAATGCCGCGAAAGCGCGCGCGAAGATCGTCTGCCATCTGACAGGTGATTTCGCTATCGGGATCTACGACAAGGACGACCGGGCGGCTCATGGGGCACCCATCAGGGTACCGCTCTAGACTCCCTTCTTGCGGATGCGGTTCGGGGCCTTCTTATCCTGAGTCTTCTGCACGACCACGTCATGCTCGACCTGCCCTTCCTTCTTTTCCTTCAGCTTATCGACGGCAGCCTGAATCTCTTTCTTGGATGGTCGCTTCATTGCATTACGGTACCTGCTTCAGCTTCTTGGACAGCAAAGCAGTTCTAAGCCCTTGGCGAGAGCCAGTGGGAGAGATCGCGGGAGATCAGGCGGCCGAGGAGGTCAACGTCGGTTCGATAGTAGTCTCGCAGTTCCCGGATGAACTCCGGGGAAGCGCTGGGTCTTGCCGCTTTGGCGGGGGCGCTGGCGACCGAGAGCTTGTCGATAACACCCAGGCTTCCGATGCCGAGCTTGCGAAGGGTCTGCTTGACGGGGCGGGGCAGGCGGGCGGCGACCTTATAGACCGCCTTCGTCGTGCCGGTGTCGGACGTCACGTTGCTGGCAGAGAAATCCGTGCGGCCGTTATCCGGCAGGCCCAGAAAGGCTTCGAGGGAGAGGTAGGTTTTGCGCGGGTCTCCAACCATGTCGTCAAACACCACGACGTGGATGTTCTCTTTTGGGAAGAGCCCATAAGCCTTGCTAACGTATTTGCCCAGCAACCCCATTTCGGCGTAATCGATTTGATAGGGGTCGATGATGCCGGCAACCTTTGGCAAGTTTTTGCCCTGTCTGCGGTCGAACGACAGCCTCCAGGCGGCTTCGAAGTCTTCCACGTCCTCTGCCTGCCGCGAGAGCTTGTACGCGTGGAGGGAGCGGACCATGTCAATGGGATTGCGTACGCTCAGAACGACCTTTGCGTCGGGTGCATAGCCCTTCACGGTTTCTAGCGCGCCCGGCGTGTGCAGATAGGTGGTCGAGCCGTCGCCGATGGCTATGACACCGGGCTTGTTTGCCTTTGCGTACTGGGCGTTGTATTCCGCCAGCTTTTCGATAACGCGGTCGGGCCGCAGAAGCGCAAAGAAGTGCGGCTCCTTGATTTCCGGTAGGAAGGTGTTCGGGTGGTCTTTCAGCCAGTCGTATAGAGAAGTGGTGCCGCACTTAGGGGCACCGGCCAAGAAAAAGTTAGGACGCATAGCTTGCGGAACGCACCCGAAAGATGCTCATAGATTGTACGGCCTGACGCTCGTCTTTCACAACGGGCGTCAGGCGGTGCGTTACAGGGGACGGGCGGCGAGGAGGGGCTCTTCCGGCTCCTCTCCAACGTTCGGCGTCTCAAGATGAATCATGGTCGGAACCAGCGCTCGAAGGAGTTCCTGATTCTTCTCGACCACGATCGACTCTGCGAACTCATCAAGGACGAGCTGCCGCCCAGCCTTTCCGAACCGAGTTCGAAGCTCTGGATCCTTCAGGAGCTTCAGGATCGAATCGTTGAGCGCCTGCTGGTCTCCAATCTGAATCAGATAGCCGTTCTTACCGTCCTGCACAATCTCTCGACACCCGGGGATATCGGTGGTGACGATCGGCCTGCCAACGGAGGCTGCTTCTATCAGAACCTTCGGGAGCCCCTCCTTATAGCGGCTTGGCAGCACCATGATCGCGGACTGGGCGAGCACTTCCTGCATATTGCTCTGGTGGCCCCACCACTCGACGGCGCCTGAATCCTGCCACTCCTTGAGCTGTGCTTCGGTGACTGTGCCAGGATTGCCCTCGTCGGGAGCTCCAGCGAGGACAAATCGAGCCTGCATGCCCGCCGCTTTCATTGCCTTCGCGGCTTCAACGAATTCGGGCACGCCCTTATCGATGAGGAGTCGGGAGGCGAAGAGGACGATGGGAACACCCGTTGGCTCGGGCTGATAGGTAAAGCGTTGGGGATCGACTCCGGATCCTCGGATGAGCACGGTGTTAGAACGGTCGATAAACCCTTCCTCGATGCTGTATTCCATGTCTTCTGGGTTTTGGAAGACAGCGACCTTGTTAGGTCCCTTGAGAGCCCAGCGCCACATAATGCGCATCAGCCGAGAGCGAAGTCCAGTCTTGCTGGACATACCCGTTCCGAAGCCGCTCACAAGGTTTACGACCTTCGTGCCGGGTACAAATTTGGCTACGATGGAGCCGAAGATAATTGGCTTGGCTGTGGAGTGGTGCACGACTGCCGGACGGACCCGGCGGTAAAGCTTGAGAAGGTCGAGGCAAAGCCTGATGTCTGCGGTCGCATTCAGCTTCGCGCGGTCCATCTGGAGGTTGACGAAGGTGAATCCATTCGCCGCAATCTCGCCAGAGAATCCGGTATCGGGGGCTGCGACATAAACTTCGAACCCGTTCGAGTAAGCCGATCGGGCGAGGCTGATGCGATGCGATGCGAAGAACCAGTCCGTGTTGAGGACGTACATGATTCGGTGGTGCTTCGGCTCGCGCACCATGGCTTTTGGCTGTTCTTTAACGTCCCACGTTTGCCGGGCGTGAACCCCAGCACCGCTTCGCGATGTTGTTGACTTGCTGCTTTGCGCTGACACTAGAAGGCCCCCCTTCCCATGACTCCCGCGCTGGAATCTCATCGGGAATAAAATCTTTCAAGTAGGATAGCATTTAGGCGCACCGCACTTGCGCTACTTGCGAGATTTCGCGCAAGATAATAGGGCGAACGGTCCATGTTTGGGCTGACAGGAGCATCATGAAGGTCCCACGGATGGCAAAATGAGCATGGCAGCTCAGACAGGAGAGGGATTCCGCTAAGCAGTTAAACGCAAGCAGCGATTTTGCCGTAGAGAGCCTATGAGTGGTCGTCAATCCAACCGAACGCGTTCAGTTTCGACTCGTCGATGCTGTCGGCTCGGGATGGGGGGACTCCTGCCGTCGCAACGACGCGAACGAGTGGACATTCGGCTTTTCGAGCCACAGAGGTTCAAAGAGGGACTCTTGACCCCCGTAACCTCTTCTTAACGGGCTCGACGCATACAATCTACTTGGAGAGAAGTTGCCATGGCAGTAGAAGAATTAAACAGGTTGGATTACGAGGTTCTGGAACGTGATTCCCTCTCGGAAGCATTTCGGGCCTTTTCAGCCATGCCAACTGCGAGGCCTCCCAAGTCCGACCGATCCATTCGCACATTCGACGTAGCATTCACAACCGTTGGGTTGATATTCTTGACTCCGCTCCTGATCGGAACCGGGATTGCCATTGCCCTCGAGTCTAGAGGCGGAGTGCTGTTCCGACAACCTCGAGTCGGGAAGGATGGGCGCACTTTTCACGTTTGGAAATTCCGCACCATGCGGCCCGCCAAGCCTGGCGATCCCAGCTTTTCTGTCTCCAACGACGAGCGAATTACCCGGGTCGGGCGCCTGCTCCGGAAGACCAAGATTGATGAGCTGCCGCAGCTTTTCAACGTTTTGAAGGGAGAAATGAGCCTGGTGGGGCCTCGGCCACAGGTTCCAGACTATTTCGAGTTCTTCCCGATCACTTCGCATGCCACCATCACCTCGGTGCCTCCCGGAGTGACGGGTCTTTCCCAACTGGCACTTCCCGCCGAGGACGAGTTGCTCGCGAAGGTCGAGTGCCCCGAAAAGTTTCACCGCGAATATCTGCCACAGCTTAAGGCCTCTATGGACGGGTTGTACGTGCAGAACCGCTCCCTCCGTTTGAACGTTGCCGTCCTCTGGCAAACCGCGTTGTTCGTCGTTCTAAGACGGAAACCCAAGAAGATCCCCGTCCTTGGCTCAGCTGAGTTCTCGATGACGGAAGAGGGATTTAGGGTTATCTCTCTCCGATGAATGGGTTTTTACTCTTTGGCACGCTGCTGCTTGCTGCCTGGTTGGCGAGCGGCGCGAAGTCCAATGCGGAAGATACGACGTGGCGGCGCTTCTTCAGAGTTGAAAACCGAGTCTTCCTGGCGCTCCTTTTAGGGCCGGCGCTTTACTTCGGGCGAATGCTCGTGGGCGAGAGCGACCGTACCGATCTGCTCAGCTCCGCAAGCGTCGTCTCCGCAATGATCATCGGCAGCGTCGTGGTTGCCGCCGTCACCCTAATGGGGAAACGGAAGCAGATTCGGCGGAGAGGGGCAGTCATGGCGTTTGCGGCGGCCGGACTGCTGCCGCTTCTCGCCGGGCTCAGGATTCACGTGGCGCCCGAAAGAACCGGCGAAATCACCGGGCTGCTCGTCAACTGCCTCGCCACCGATCTCTACATCGTAGCGATCGTGAGCTGCAGCATCTGGATTGCCATCTTCGAAGAGTGGCCGTTTGTCTCTCTCGCGGCAAGCGCGCTCTGCGCGTTCATCGCCGGGTACTTGAAATTCGGCTCAACCTCTTCTCAAGGGGAGCTCTTCACACTTGGCGGGATCAGCACGTGCGGTGCCCTGTTGGGGCTGGCCACTTCGAGCGCGCTCTTTGGTGGCATGTCCACCCGGAAGTTTGTCGTCCCGGGCGTCGCCTTCTGGTGCGCCTGCCTGACGATCATCATTCCGGTGAAACGAGTTCTGCTGACCTCCATGGGCGGCACGGCGCTGTTCTTTGGATTGCCCATTGCGATTGCGATTGCCGAGGCGCTGCGCATCTGGGTGCGGAGGTCGCGGCCGGTGGCGGCGAATGGGACCGAAGTGAACAGCACGCGCACCTATGCGGTTGTTTCGGCGGTTGGACTGACGCTGCTCAATCTCGCCGCTCTCTTCTGGGTCATCGCCCGGTAAGCCGATTAGGTGCTAAAATCCGCCCGTTCATGAGGCGGGTTCGGGTCATTGACAGCCATACGGAAGGCGAGCCAACGCGGGTTGTCATTTCAAGAGCGCCCGAGCTAGCGGGGACGACTCTCGCCGAAAAAGCAAACGATTTCAGGCTCAACGCGGACGGCTTTCGGTCAGGTGTTGTCTGCGAGCCTCGTGGGGCGGATGCCGTAGTTGGTGCGCTCCTCCTGCCCTCATCGAATCCCCAAAACGCCGCAGACGTCATTTTCTTCAACAACGTTGGCGTGCTAGGAATGTGCGGACACGGCACCATCGGCATCGTCCGCACGCTCCAGCACCTAGGGAAGTTGCAACCCGGCAAGCTGACCCTCGGCACTCCTGTCGGGGATGTTGGCGCGCAGCTTCATGAGGACGGCCGGGTGACGGTTTGGAATGTCCCAAGCTACCGGTATCGCTCGGCGGTACCCGTCCAGGTTGAGGGTTTTGGCGAGGTAGTGGGAGATATCGCCTACGGCGGCAACTGGTTTTTTGCGACCAAGAATTACGGCCACGAACTGGAGCTGAGCAACCTTGATGCGCTGATACGCTTCACCAGCGGCATTAGAGCTACCCTCGAGCGCGAGAGGATCGCCGGAGAGAATGGCGGCCACATCGACCACATCGAGCTGTTCGGACCACCGCAAGACCCCGCGAACAACAGCCGAAACTTCGTTCTATGTCCCGGCCTCTCCTACGACCGCTCTCCCTGCGGCACCGGACTTTCCGCTAAGATGGCGTGTCTCGCTGCCGAGGGCGCTCTGGACGAGGGGCAAACTTGGCGTCAGGAGAGCGTTATCGGTTCGATTTTTGAAGGTTCTTACCGAAGAACGGAGGGCGAAAAGATCCTCCCCGCAATCACCGGCCGAGCCTACATCACCGCCGATTCAGAGCTCCTCTTCGATCCCGAAGACCCGTTCGTGGAAGGCATCCGGCAGTGACCGATGCGATTATCGTCGGCGGGGGCATCGTCGGCTGCGCGTGTGCCTACTTTCTCGCTCAAGAGGGCATCGCCTCCACCGTCATCGAACCGGGTGCGATCGGAGGCGGAGCGACCGCGGCGGGTATGGGGCACGTGGTGGTGATGGACGACTCCGAAGCCCAATTCGCCCTCACCAGCTATTCGCAGCAGCTTTGGGACGACGTGTATCCTAGCCTTCCTGCTTCGTGCGAGGTCCGAAGGACTGGCACCCTTTGGGTTGCGGCCGACGAGGAGGAGTTCCAGCACGTTGCTCTCAAGCACGCCTTCTACGCTGAACGCGGAATTCCCACCGAAGCTCTGGATGCTCAGAGCCTTACGGAGGCAGAGCCCAACCTGCGTCCAGGTTTGGCGGGAGCCCTCCTCGTCCCAAACGACAGCGTCATCTATCCCATGGCTGCCTCGCGCTGGCTTCTGGACCAGGCCATGGAGAAGGGCTCTAAGCTCCAGCAGGGGGACACCGTCGCCAGCATGGACAGTCAAACCGTAACCCTCAAGAGCGGCGAAGTCCTCAAGGCTCGATTCGTCATCAATGCCGCCGGAGGGCACGCGCCCAGCCTCACGCCAGGACTGCCGATAGACCCACGTAAGGGGCATCTCGTGATCACCGATCGCTATCCGGGATTCGTGAATCGCCAAATCGTCGAGCTCGGATACCTGAAGAGCGCTCATAGCATGAGCGCCGAGTCGGTCGCCTTTAACGTGCAGCCACGGGCCACAGGGCAACTCCTCATCGGCTCGTCTCGCCAGTTCGTCGGCTGGAATCCAGAGATCGATCGCAACCTGGTCTCCAAGATGATCGCCCGAGCGCTCGAATATATGCCTTCCATCGGCAAGCTCTCCGCGATTCGAACGTGGGTGGGCTACCGCGCAGCAACCGCCAGCAAGCTCCCGATTATCGAGCAATGGC
Source organism: Fimbriimonas sp. (assembly GCA_041288075.1). GTDB lineage: Bacteria > Armatimonadota > Fimbriimonadia > Fimbriimonadales > Fimbriimonadaceae > Fimbriimonas. The sequence goes on along the minus strand of JBGGMI010000218.1, from coordinate 5,639 downwards.
AAGATGGAAGCTACATCGCTGCCGGCCACGAGGGACTCGGAATCACCACGTGCATGGCTACTGGCCGCCTGATCGCCGACATGATCGCAGGCAAGCCAAGCGCCATCGACCGATCGGCCTTCAAAGCCGCACAGGTGGCCAGTGCCTAGCCTCTCGATCGACGGGCAATTAATCCAAGTCGAGGAAGGCACCACTGTCGCCGCCGCCGTTCTCAACGCAGGCATCACCTCCTTCCGCTCGTCCGTACATGGCGAGCCACGGGCACCGATTTGCGGCATGGGCATTTGCTACGAGTGCCGTGTGACCATAAATGACGTCCCCCACCAGCGCTCCTGCATGTTCCTTTGCGCGGAAGGAATGGAGGTCGTCACTGGATAGCTGCGATGTACTAGTAGTCGGCGCCGGCCACGCGGGTCTTGCCGCGGCTAAGGCTGCCGCGCAGCATGGTGCAAACGTTATCCTCATAGATGACAATCCCGCGCCCGGCGGACAGATCGCCCGTGCGAAGCATGGCCGCATCGATTCGAACATCAGGAAGTCACTCGATGACTTTCTCTCGGCGGGTGGATCGATCCGCCAAGGGGAGTCGGTTGTCGATGTACCGTCGTCAAACCGCGCGACGACCGCCGGCGCAAAGGGCAAAGGCGAAATCTCATTTAGAAATCTCATCCTTGCAACTGGATCCCGAGAGCTATTCCTCCCTTTCCCCGGTTGGACTCTGCCGGGCGTTATGGGCGCGGGCGGGCTGCAGGCCCTGGCAAAAGGGGGGCTCGACGTGCGCAAGAAGCGAATAGTAGTCGCCGGATCGGGTCCCCTTCTAATGCCCGTCGCGCACTTCCTCACGGCAGCGGGAGCCTTAGTGCATGGGCCGTTTGAGCAGGTTAGTTACTTAACCCTAGGCAGCTTCGCATTGAAGGCACTCGCAAACGGCAAAGCTCGCGACCTGGCAGGCTATGCATCGGTACTGCCGCATTATCGGCCAAACACCTGGGTCGTCGAGGCACATGGTTCCTCAAAACTGGAGAGCGTGCAGCTTAGCACCGGGCAGGTGATCGACTGCGACTATCTTGCTTGCTCATACGGACTCGTTCCCAACACAGAACTGGCTCGTCTGATTGGCTGCGAGTTAGTGGGCGGTTTTGTTAAAGTCGACGCCGATCAAAGGACCAGCGTTGAGAACGTCTTCTGCGTCGGGGAACCGACTGGCATTGGGGGCCACGAGAAGGGATCAACGGAAGGATTCGTTGCCGGAATGATCGCCGCCGGAGAAGAAAGCGCCCTCAAGGGACCGATCCAAGTATCAAAGCTGAACAAGTTCGTCGACGTCCTGGCCAAAACTTTCAAACTCCGTCCTGAGCTCTTGGCCCTGGCAGACCCTGACACGATCGTGTGTCGCTGCGAAGACGTCTCTTACGAGCGTCTCAAGGGCCAACCAAGCCTCAGAGACGCCAAGCTGCAGACCCGCTGCGGAATGGGTCCCTGCCAGGGCAGAATCTGTGGACCGGCCATGCAGCATCTCTTCGGCTGGGAAGCGGACACCGTCCGGCCGCCCATCATCCCCGTCCCGCTCGCCGATTTAGTCTCCCAAGAAGCCTAGGATAAAAATCAAATGAAAATGGAATGGAGCGGAGTCATCCCCGCAATTACAACGAAGTTCAACGACGACCTCACGATCGACTATGCGTTCGTAGCCGAACATTGCAAGTGGATGGTCGATAGCGGCTGCACCGGCATCATGGCGCTCGGCTCCCTGGGCGAAGGCGCGACCCTTGAACACGACGAGAAGGTCCGAATCCTCGAAACCTGCCTCGAAGCCGTAGGCGACCGCGTTCCCGTTGTTGCCGGAGTCTCCGCCCTCTCTACCGCTCAAGCCGTAGCCGTGGCCCAGGACGCCGAAAAAGTGGGCTGCAGCGGCCTCATGGTGCTCCCCGCTTACGTGTACAAGGGTGACTGGCGCGAGCAGCGGAATCACTTCGAAACCGTCTTCCGCTCAACCAACCTCTCCTGCATGCTCTACAACAACCCGATCGCCTATGTCGTAGACACGCTTCCGGAGCAGCTCGCCGAACTGGTCGACAGGAATCCGAACGTTCATGCGGTCAAAGAATCTGCCGCAGACATCCGCCGAGTGACCGCCATCCGGCACCTACTGGGAGACAGGATCAGAATCTTCGTGGGCGTCGACGACCTCATCGTGGAGGGCATCGCCGCTGGCGCCGTAGGCTGGATCGCCGGCCTCGTCAACGCCTTCCCCAAAGAATCGGTCGACCTCTTCAATCTCGCACGAGCCGGCAAATGGGACGAGGCAGACCGCCTCTACAAGTGGTTCCTACCCCTCCTAAAGCTCGACGTCGTCCCCACCTTCGTGCAGCTCATCAAGCTGACGCAACAAGAAGTCGGGATGGGCACGGAAAAGGTCAGGCCTCCGAGGCTAGAGCTCGTTGGCCCCGAACGGGAAGAGGCGTTAGCAATTATTCGAAAGGGCATCGAAACGCGGCCCGCCTGACCCAAACTCGATTGCACTTCCTTATCAGCGTCTGGAGGGAGCACGCTCTCTCCACTGCACCGCCAATGCGTCCTTGGGAGCATTGAGGATCAGGTAGGTCACGAAATACTCCCACATGCGAGTCGAATTAATGCCGGTATGCCCACGATCCGGACCCACTTGCATGTCGTACCGCTTGCCTGCAGCCTCCAGAGCTTTCACAAGCTGCAGCGTGTTCGCCGGGTGGACGTTGTTATCTGCCGTTCCGTAATACAACATCAGCTTGCCTTTGAGGTTCTTAACGTAAGGCACCGCCGAGCCCTCGTCGTAGCCCTTCTTGTTCTCGTTATCCCAAGGCAGCCCCATGTACCGCTCCGTGTAGATCGTGTCGTAATGCCGCCAGTCGGTCACGCTCGAACTCGCTGACGCCACCTGAAACACATCCGGATGCCTCAGGATTGCCATGACGGACGAGTAGCCGCCATAGGACGTGCCATTGATGGCCACACGCTTGCCATCGACGTAAGGCCGCTTCGCAAGCTCCTTCACACCCGCCGCCTGATCGTCGATCTCCACGACGCCGAGCTTCCCATAGACTGCATCCTTGAATGCCTTCCCGCGTCCATTCGTGCCACGCCCGTCGAACCAGGCGACTAAGAAACCCATCTCCGTGATTGGATTCGGCGTCTGGAACGACTCTATTCCTCCCCCACTTTCCGGTCCCCCGTAAACGTTCACGATCAGCGGGTACTTCTTCGCAGGGTCGAAGTCGCTTGGAAACTGAAGGGTGCCATAGCAAGACGTCTTCCCATCGGCAGCAGTAAAGGTCACCCGCTCCGTCGGCTTGAGCCCCAGCTCGTTGAACTTCGTCAGATCGCTTCGTTCGAGAATCGACACCTGTGTTCCGTCATCTTTCCGCAGGTAGGTCGTGGGGGCGACCGAAACGGTCTGGGCCACGTCGACGAAATGCTTCCCATCCGGCGCAATCGTGACGCTGTGGCTGAACTCTGGATCGGTCAGCCGCTTGTCGCCCTTGCCGTTCAATCCCGCCCGATGAAGCTGCTGTAGGAGTGGATTGGGGCTGCTCCGTGCCGTATACCAAATCTGCCCGGCCTTCTCATCGACCTTCACGATCGAGCCCGCATCGAAGGTGTGTTGAGTGAGGGTGTTCAGCAGCTTGCCGGTGAGATCGTACAAATAGAAATTTTGGTAGCCGTTCCGCTCGCTCGACCAGATGAACCGCTTCTTGTCCTCCAGCAGACGCATCTCGGGATGGTTCTCGGCCCAACTCTGAGGCTGCTCCTCCCGCACGATCGTCCGGCAGCGTGTCGTCGCGATATCCGCCGCGCAAAGCTCCATCACGTTCTGCTTCCGATTGGTGCGGTTAAAGAAAAGCTCCTTCCCATCGGGTGACCAGCGCACGTCGTACACGTACTCGCCAAGCTCTGGCTTGTCGAACTTCGTATCGATAATGCTCGTCCTCTTCGAAGCCAGGTCGTAAACCATCAGTGTAACGATCGGGTTCGGCGTGCCCGCCTTCGGATAGGCCTCGACGTCGAGCGTGTCCTGAAAATCGACTTGGTTCAGGGCCAGGAAGTAATCCTTCACGGGAGTCTCGTCGAACTTGTAAAACGCCAGCGTCTTCCCATCCGGAGACCACCACATCGCCTCTCGAACGCCCAGCTCCTCGCCATAGACCCAGCTCGCCACACCGAACTTGAGACGCTTCTCCCTGCTCCCTTCGGTCGTCACCGCAATCTCATTCTTCCCATCGCCATCGCTGATGTAAACGTTGTTATCGCGGCTCGTAGCCTTTAGCTTCTCGTCTGCCGAAATGGCAACCGAGAACTGCCGCCCCCGCTCCGGATTGCCCCGATTCCGTCCGCGGCCCTGCGTCCCCGCTGCAGCCGTCGTTTCCTCCACCTTTCCGGTCGCGACGTCGTAGCGGTAGGTTTTGCCATCCTTCGCGTAGGTAAAGTTCTTCGAGTCCTCCGCCCAACTCGCATTGATCTGTCCGCGCTTTACGGACCCGGCAATCTCACGTCGAAGTTTCTCGTAACGGTCGTATCGGGGCATTTCCTGAAGGGTTTCCTGCGCATGTGCGCCGGCAACAACGGCCAATAGAAGGGCAGGGAAGACACGGCGAAGCATGGTGTACATGATAGCAAGGCTTCTAGCCTGCCGTCGCGTTTATCGAATGCGAATCTGAGTAGGTTCTACTTGGTCCGGCTCCCGGCAAGGTTGCCAACAAGTCGCTCCCAACCAAAACCGGCCCGCGCATCCGCTCCGTCTGGTATCGCCCAGTCGTTGCAGCGGTACCCTCTAGCAGATGCCTTTCGACATCGGCTTTCTAGGTGGCGGCCAGCTCGCCCGTATGTCCATTCAGGCGGCGCAGCGAATGGGCTACACATGCCTTTCGCTTGACCCAGGTACAGACACGCCCGCTTCCCAGATCGCAGCCTCCGTTGTCGGCAGCTTGGACGACACCGACAAGATCGCAGAAGTCTTTCGCTCCTGCGTAAGGATCACCCTCGAAAACGAGTTCATCCCTGCCGATGCAATCCGTAAGGGAATCGAGATGGCAAAGAGAACTGAAGAAGCTATCTTGCCCGGCCTTCATGCGCTCGCCACTATTCAGGACAAGCTCCTTCAGCGTCAAGCCCTCCAAAAAGCCGGAGTGCCCTCGCCTAAAGCAGTCGAGATGGCGATCGCTGAGCAAGCCGTCGAAACGATCGGCCTCCCGATGGTCCTCAAGGCAAGGTTCGGCGGCTACGATGGCAAGGGCACACGTTATGCGCGAACCCAAGACGAACTCGAAGAGCATCGTCCGCTATGGGGAGCGGGTGGGTGGCTGGCGGAGGAATTCGTCCCGTTCAAGCGAGAGCTGGCCGTCATGGTCTTTGCCAGCGAAGAAGCAACCGGCTGCTTCCCGACGATGGAAACGGTCCAATCCAACCACGTCTGCGACCTCGTCTTCCCTTGCGACGCCGACGGCTCAGCGATCGCCATCGCCGCCGTGGAAGCTATACAAGGCCAGGGTCTCTTCGGAGTCGAGCTGTTCGAACTCGAAAATGGAGAGATTCTCGTCAACGAAATCGCGCCGAGACCTCACAACACGGGCCACTACACTCTTGATTGGGGCGGGGTCAGCCAG
>JBGGMI010000217.1:0-9505 GCA_041288075.1 Fimbriimonas sp. | reverse complement strand
TCACCAACACTTCTTCGCGATTGAACAGCATCACCGTTAGCCTCACCGCGATCACAGCCAGCACGGCGCTGATCGACACCGTGATCAATATACCGGTTAAGTCTGGCTTTCCAAGGAGCGCGAGCCTCATGTTGTTGGCCGTGTTCAAGATCGGCACAAGGTCAACCCATCGCTTGCTCCCGTAATCGGTCAGGCCGATGAATTGGCTGAAGATCGCGGGTGCGATGACGATAAAGCTGAGCTGCGACACGTACGTCTGCGCCTCGCGAGAATTCTTCGCATAGCTGCTCACCCCGATCAACATGCTGGAGAAAAGGGCCGCCATCGGAAGCATCAGAACCACGATAATCAACGCGGCCATGGGCGTCACACCCAATCCGCTCTTGAACATCTCGGCACTTCCAGGCGGTTTTAGGGCGGCAAACAGAAGAATTCCAACGAGGGAGGACAGGCTTGAAAGCAATGAAACAACCGTCAAACCAAGCAGCTTTCCAAGCACAATGCTAGTGCGGGTGACGGGTGTTATGAGCAGGGTTTCAAGCGTATTCTTCTCCTTTTCCCCTGCAACAAGGTCACCCGAAATGCTCATCGCACCATAGAAGGCCCAGATGACGATCATGTAGGGAAGCAGCCCAACAAGGATCTCGCTCGCCCCACCCTTCTCGCCGACCTGCAAATCATGCTTCGCAATCTTGATCGGCTCTAGCGCCGTCTCCGGAATGCCCGCCTTCGAGAGCCTCGTCACCACGCGGGTCCGGTTTTCGGTCTCAAATGCATTCCGAACCATAGCAAGCGCGATTTGGCCCGTCTGCTGCTTGGGATCGACGAATGCGTCGACGACTTCTTGCCCGTCACCTGTAGCTGGATTGGCTGCGAACTGAAGCAGCACCCGCGCGTCGCCATTGCGAATCAATTTCTCGCCCTCGGCCTGGGTGGCTACTTCGACGATCTGGAACTGCTCCTTCTTCAAAACCGCAACGAGGGGACTGGAAGACTTCACAACGTGAACTTTCGTGTTCTGCTTCTTCCCAAGCTGCCCAAACACAAATCCCATCAGGGAGAAGAGCACAAAAATGAGGATGATCGGGCCCAGAAAAGCGGACGAGCGGACGCGTTTGTCGCGAAACATCTCGCGCAATTCCTTACGCGCAACTTGAAAGATCGGGTTCATGCTGCCACCTCTGCTCGAAAATCGACAAGCTTCAAAAAGGCCCTCTCCAAAGTATCTTCTCCCGTTCGCTGCTTAAGGTCAGTCACCGAGCCTTCGCCCCGAAGAACGCCGTCATGGATGACCGCCACATCGTCGCAAAGGCGTTCCACCTCGCTCATGATGTGCGTGCTAAAAATGATGGTCTTTCCTGAGTCCCGAGCAGATTCGATGAACTCCATCACCGATTGGCTCATGACGACGTCCAGTCCAGCCGTCGGCTCATCGAAAAACAGAACGGGTGGATCATGCAGGATCGTTCGAGCGATGTTGACGCGTTGCTTTTGACCCGTGCTGAGCTTGTCGCACATTCGATCCCCGAACTCGTGCAATTGAAGTTTCTGAAAGACGAAGTCGATGCGGTCCTTAAGCTCCGAACCCTGCAATCCGTACAATCCGCCGAAGTAAGCGATCACCTCGCGAGCCGTAAGTCGCCCGTAAAGGGCCGTCGAGTTGGACATAAACCCGATGTCGGCGCGAACCTTTGCCGGATGCTCCACTACGTCATGCCCAGCTACTTCCGCGCGTCCGCTTGTGGGCTTGATTACAGTCGAGAGCATCCGCAGGATGGTCGTCTTGCCTGCCCCGTTAACCCCAAGGAGTCCGAAGATTCTGCCCGGTTTCGCTTCGAAGCTCACGCCGTCGACCGCTTTCTTGATGCCGGTCTTTCCGTCTTTGAATTGTTTCTTGAGTTCGAATGTCCGAACCATTGGGGGATATTACGCATCCAAACCCCTCAGGTGGCAACAATCGGCATTAGTTGCGGACAAACCGCGCAATTTCACAAGAAAGCAAATGGGCTATTCTCCTGCGAAGAGGACGCATGAGCGAGAGGCTGCGGTTCATTCAGGTGAAGGGCGAAGGAGAGCACCAGTCGTTTTGTGCGGCGGTCGACGAGGGACTGTCTTCAACGCCAAAGAGCCTCCCCACCCGCTTCTTTTACGATGAACACGGCAGTGAGCTGTTCGAGCACATTACTGAGCTGCCCGAGTACTACCTGACGCGCTGCGAGACCGAGATCTTCACGCGGCATGCGAGCGACTTGGCTGCAACGGTACCGAAGGTGAGCTCCTTGGTCGAATTTGGAAGTGGGAGCTCCAAGAAGACGCGCCTGTTGATCGAGGCACTCATTGAACGGCAGGGCAGCCTTCGCTATGCACCGATCGACATCTCCACTGAGTTTCTGCGCTCCACAGCGCTGACTCTTCTCTCGGAGTATCCGACGCTCACGATCGAGGCAGTCGGAGGCGAATACTTCGACGTGGCGGCGAATCTCCCCAGCACGGGGACGCCGCGCCTTGTACTGTTTCTGGGCAGCAATATCGGCAATCTCGAACGGAATGACGCCTCGAAGTTCCTTTGCATCTTGCGATCCCAACTTGAGGGAGATGATCGCTTGCTGATGGGCATCGATCTTGTGAAGGACCCGGCGATCCTTCATGCTGCCTATAACGACTTGCAAAATGTGACGGCAGATTTTAACAAGAACTTGTTGAGGAGGATCAACAAGGAACTCGACGCGAACTTCGATCTCGCCTCCTTCGACCATGATGCTCCCTACCTGGAGGCAGATTGTCGAGTCGAGATGCGGCTGGTGAGCAAGCGAAATCAATCCGTTTGGATCGAAGCTATAGGCAAATCCTTAGAATTCAAGTCAGGCGAGTTCATTCATACCGAGTGGTCTCACAAATACACCATGGAATCATTCGCGAGGCTTTGCCGCCAATGTGGCTTCAAAGTGGAAAACGCCTGGTTCGATTGTAGGGAGTGGTTCGCATCGGTTTTGCTGAGCCCCCTGGAGGACGGGAAGGCTTAGTTGCTTATCTCACCTCCCGATGTCAAAGGACATATTCGGGAACGCCTGGAGGCAGTCCGGCGGACAACCCTCGAACTCTTCGAGTCGGTGCCAGACGAGTTCCTGCGGCGCCGCGTCCACTCGTTCTATTCGCCAATCGGCTGGCACTTTGGGCATGTGGGGCGAACGGAGGAGTTTTGGGTTTGCCAAGCAACGGGCCAAGCTCCCTGCGACGAGGATCTTTCCTTTCTGTATGCGGACCTGCTGGAAAACCCGAAGGATAATCGCGTCAATATCCCCGATCGGGAAGGGACCATCGCATATCTCGCAAAAACTCGCGAAGTCGCTCTCCGCGCACTTGACGAAGCCGAGCTTTCGAGCGACAACCCACTGATCAAGGACGGCTACGCCTGGGAATTCGCTATCCAACACGAATGCCAGCACCAGGAGACCATTACCGAGATGTTGTGCCTGATCCACAAGGAACTCGGGCCGCTCGAAGTGGAGTGCGCTTCGTGGAAGGCTGCAGTTGGAACCGAGTTCCTCGACATCCCTGGAGGACACCATCTAATGGGCAGCGAAGACCCTTATTCTTACGATAATGAGCGTCCAATCCACGAAGTACACATACAGCCCTTCCTTCTCGCGAAGACCCCTGTGACCGCTTTCCAATGGAGCCGCTTTATGGCGGATGGTGGCTACCACCGGCCCGAGCTCTGGTCTCACGAGGGTTGGCGATGGCGGACCCATGAGAATGTGGAGGCGCCTGAATATTGGGTGTCGCAGGAAAACGGCCAGTGGGCTCAATATGGAATGTCCGGCGTACGTGCGATGCACCCGGACGAGCCCGCAACCTGCCTTTCCTGGTTCGAGGCGGACGCCTTTGCTCGCTGGTCAGAGGCTAGGTTGCCCACCGAGGACGAGTGGGAATATGCAGCAAGCGGACTTGTGGAGAGGATCTACCCATGGGGCGACACGGCACCATCGGCGACAATGGCTAATCACGGTCGAATTGCCGGTGGGCCGATGCCGGTCGATACGTGCTCGAAAGGGGCTTCTCCGTTCGGCGCTTTGGATATGGCGGGGAACTGTTGGGAGTGGACCTCCAGCCCGTTTCTGCCGTATCCGGGCTTTGCCGCATTCCCTTACGACGGCTATTCCAAGGATCACATGGACGGGCACCACTTCGTGTGCAGGGGCGGCTCATGGGCGACAGCGGGTCCGATTCTAAGATGTTCGTTCAGGAACTGGTACGTCCCGAGTTACCGCCAAGGCTTTCTGGGTCTGAGGCTGGCCCGTTAAGGACCGTTCTTTACCAGTAAGACTCTGTCCACCCAAACTGCTTTGACCTCCTCACCACCGGGTGGAGCGACCCAAATATAGCTGCCCGTGTTGACATCTACAGGCCCAACTTCATACAGCGCATAACCCAAGCCCATTTCCTTTACTTTCGGTTGCGCTCCGCCGAAGTTCTTTGAGGCCACGCTATCGTAGACCCCAGCCGTGAATCCGGTGGCCACCGGAACCGAGCTCTCGACCCGGGCCACCACGAAGACGCGGTACTTTCCTGCCGGAGCTTTGGCAAGTGGCACTTGAAAGGCCCATTCGTGGTGCCAGCCCGGCATTCGACAGGCGATCCCGTCCGAAGCCAGCGGATCCGCGCGCAACTCGCTGAGATTGCCTTCGCCAAAGAGCCGAGCCTTGTCATCCTGGAAATCGAGCACTTCGCCCGAAGGCAAGCCGGCGGGCAACGCAGCTACGCCCCGCCCGGGTAGGGGAGTCACGACCGGATCGACAGAAAAGCGTTCCGCCCAGATCTCCGGCCTTGTGCCGCCCTCGTTCATGTGTGTGATAGGTGACCAACCGGTAGGTCCGGGACCGGTAGCGACCGCCAGCCATTGATCGGCCACGGCCTTTCGTGAGTCATGAAGAGGCCAGGCAACCTTCCGCTCCAAAGCCTCGCGCCGAAAAGCACTCCAGCGGCTGAGAAAAACAAACCGTACCGGTAAGTGCCCGATACGAACCCGCCACAAAAGGTCCTTGTCGCCAGCCACCGCCGCCTCCGCCTGCCCCCAGAGCCGCTCCGCCTCGAGCATCGTGTCGAGCGTAAAGAAGGGCGCATCGGGACCCGTCCAGATCACGAGATTGAAATCCTTCGCCGCACGAGCCATCAAGTCGAGGTACTGCTGTATAGGCTTCGCAGCCTTGCCGTAGTACCCCTCCAGAAACTCACGGATCAGCTTCTTGTCGTCCTGCCGGGGATTCCAAAGAAGCTGCGACTGAACCCAAGCCTCCATTTCCGCCATCTCAGACCCAAACGACTGATAAGCCCCCTGCTCGAAGAGACCCTTGACCCCGTTATCCGCAAAGAACCACTCGTTCGGCCCCAGCGTGTACCAGTTCGGGAACGGCAGCATGTAGTTGGAAAAGTCCGTGACGTAGTTCCAGATATAAAGCCGGTCCGTCAAGCGGCTCCAGTCCTTGATATCCGCTGCAAAAGCCTTGTTCGAAGGATGCGCCAGAGGCTGCGCGAAGTTGCATTCGATGCTGCAAAGCCGAACAATGACGTTGTGTCGAGGCTTCAGAGTCTTGGGGGCCTTGCGTGTGTACTGATACGCCAGCGTATCGATCGCAACCTTCGGAAACTCGGCCTCGATCTTCTCCGCAACGTAGTTCGCAAACGTCAGCACAGAGCCCGCTGGAGTGCCCTCACGATCGTCGATCGCTTTGCAGTTGGCGCACTGGCAAGCGCCATACCAGTCGTTTTGACTGACCGACACAATGCTCGTCGAGGGATTCTTCCTATGCTTCTCTCGGACGATCTCCACGAAGAAGTCGCGCAATTCCGGGTTGGTCGTGCAAAGCTGAGCGCCTTCCCATTTCCGCTTCCCGTCGATGAGGCTGAACCACTCTGGATGATCCTTGAAGTGCTTGGCGGGCGGCACGAAATCGTAGAAGGTGTGGACGAACCCTTCATACGTGATCTTTCCCCCATCCTCGTCCGTCAGCCGCGCATGCATCCCGTTCGAGTTGTTGCGGCGAGCCCAGTCACGGTCGAACGCGTGGAACCAGAAGGGACTCCGAGACTCGAACACGGGCTTCTCCCGCACAGCGAGGTCCTTCAGCACGAGCGTGCTCTTGCGAGGCACATGCGTCGCCCAAGGCGTCCACCACCGAATTCCCTGCAAGTGGAGCAGCCGATTCACCGCATAAACCGTCCCCCGAGGCCGCCCACCAGCTACAAGCAATCTAGAGCCTTTGCTCCGCAACACAATCTCCTCGTCCCCAAGCTGATCAAACGGCACTTCCTTGAACAGGCGCTTGGACTGCACGCTTTGGCCAACGAGAATGGAATTCGCAGGGCTCAGGAATGACTCGGTGACCGCCATCGACCTGCCGGCCATCGCTCCAAGCCAGTGTGCCAGCTCCTTCGCCGCAAGCTTCTCCGGCCCCGTCGCATCGGGAGCGACGATGATGGCAGGCAAGTGCGAGGCAGAGACGATGATCTGGTTAGGAGCTGCCAAGGTCACGATACCAAGCAAGAGGATCATGACTGAAGGTTAGCAGACCCCCACGTAGTGCCTTCATCCGTGAAGGCATCTCCTCCCAATCAGCTTCCTAAGAGATAGAGGCGATGCGAGGCGGTTTCTGAGGAGATGCCTTCACGGATGAAGGCACTACAATGGGCGGTGGAATCCCTTGACCCAAAGGACTGGGCCGCCTTCGGCGAGCTGGCACACAGAATGGTCGACGAGATGTTAGAGCATCTACGAACGCTGCCTGACCAGCCCGCGTGGCGGGAGATGCCTGCGGGCGTGAGCACTAGCATCCAAGAGGAACCCTTACCAAGACATGCCCAGGGGGAGCAGCACGTCTATGAACAGTTCGTCCGCGACGTCCTGCCCTATCCTAACGGCAACCTCGGACCGCGGTTTTATGGGTGGGTCCAAGGCAACGGCATGCCGCTGGCGATGATGGCCGACATGCTCGCATCAGGCATGAACCCGCACATGGCAGGCTTCAACCAGGCACCCAAGCTGGTCGAGGAGAAGGTCATCGAGTGGCTGCGAGAGGCGATGGACTTTCCCAAGGGCAGCAGCGGCCTGCTGATGTCCGGCGGCAGTATGGCGAGCACGACTGGGCTGGCCATCGCACGAAACGCTCGCGCGGGCTATGACGTACGCGATCAGGGCCTGTGCGGCAGTGGACAGATGGCCGTCTACGGCTCCACCGAAACGCACTCATGGGCGCGACGCGCGGTCGAGCTGTTGGGGCTGGGAAGGCAATCGCTGCGGCTCATCCAAACCAATGAGGACCTCACGATAAACGTAAGCGAGCTGCGCGCGAGTATCCGACAAGACAGAGACCGAGGCATCAAACCCATGGCCGTCCTCGCAACCGCCGGCACCGTCAACACCGGCGCAACCGACGACATGAACGCCATCGCCGACCTCTGCGAAGAAGAGGAGCTCTGGATGCACGTCGACGGCGCATTCGGAGCCCTACTAAAGCTCGCACCCAATCTAAGGGGGCGAGTCAATGGCATGGAGCGTGCGGACTCCTTGGCTTTCGACCTTCACAAGTGGATGTACCTGCCATTCGAGATCGCGTGCCTGCTCGTTCGTGATGGCGCGGCGCACAAGGCAGCGTTCTCGCAAGAAGCCAGCTACATAGCCGCACTCGACCGCGGCGTGATTAAGGGCGGCCTCACCTTTGGTGAGATGGGTATCGAACTGACCCGCGGTTTCAAAGCCCTCAAGGCATGGATGTGCCTCAAAGCGTACGGATTAGAACAGTTCGGCAGGATCATCGAGCAGAACGTAGCCCAGGCTCAGCTCCTAGCAAAGATGGTCAATCAGAACCCCAGCCTCGAGCTCGTGTCACCGGTGCCGCTCAACATCGTTTGCTTCCGCTTCGTGGCTGAAGGACTGTCACTCGACGAGCTGAACCAAACCAACAAGAAGATCTTGTTCTTGCTCCAGGAGCGTGGATTGGCCGTGCCAAGCTCAACCGTGATAGACGGCAAATTCTGCCTGAGAGCCTGCATTGTCAACCACCGCACTACCAACGAAGACATCGAAGCTCTCGCACGAGACGCAGCCGCGATTGGCGATGAGGTCCTCGGGAAAGGCTAAACACCTCTTTTGTCGGACGCAACACCTTTACAGAGTAGTCGTATACTGGTTGTTGCATCGGTAATGTTCGCTGACGGAAAGGTTCCGACAACTCGTTGAACGGCATCGGTCGGCCCGGATGGTTTAGAGTCCGGGGACAGGAAAACGAATGGCAATCAAGACGCTCTATGTAGGAAACCTCTCCTATTCGACAACCGAGCTCCAGCTCGTCGACCATTTCTCCAGCTTCGGCGGACACAACCCAAGAATCATCGAAGGCCGCGGCTTCGCGTTCATCGACGTTGACGAAGACAAGATGGATGCCGCAATCGAGGCAACCAATGAAGTCGAGCTCCAGGGCCGAAAGCTCACCGTAAACGAGGCTCGACCTAGAGCCAGCGGAGGCGGCGGTGGTGGTGGTCGCAGCGGTGGCGGCGGCTATGGTGGCGGCGGCGGCGGAGATCGCGGCGGTTATGGCGGCGGCGGTGGCTACGGTGGCGGTGGTGGTGGCGGTGGCGGCCGAGGTGGCGGCGGCGGACGAGGCGGCAGTGACCGTGGCGGACGCGGCGGCAGCGGCGGCGGCGGACGCTGGTAGCGCACCCTCGCCGGTAAACTCCCGGAATGCCCCCCGTCAAAGCGCGTAACTTCATCGGTGGCGAATGGAGAGACGCCGCGCAGGATTTCGAAAGCCTTAATCCAGCCAATCGTCGAGAGACGATTGGCACGGCTCCCTTGAGCGGTAAGCGCGACGTCGATGATGCCGTGACCGCTGCAAAGGACGCGTTCAAGACCTGGCGAGAGCTCTCGTGGGTCAACCGCGCCGAGCTGATCGACAACTTCGCCCAGCTCCTGCGCCGAGACATCGATGAGCTAGGCGCCCTAATCACCCGCGAATGCGGGAAGCCCTTCAACGAAGGACGCGCCGACGCCGTCGAGGCGATGCACATGGCGCAGTACGTCGCCGGTCTCGGCCGACAGCCGATCGGCTACGCGATCAGTTCAGAGATTCCGGCCAAAGATGCCTATATCCTTCGAAAACCGAAGGGAGTCATCGCCTGCATCACTCCTTGGAATTTCCCAAGCGCGGTCCCGACGTGGGTGATCTTGCCTTCACTTGTGGCGGGGAACACGGTCATTTTCAAACCGGCCGAGCAGACGCCGATCGTGGGCCACAAGCTCATGGAACTCTTCGCCGAAGCAGGTTTCCCGCCCGGCGTTATGAACATCCTCCACGGCACCGGCGAAGACGTCGGAGACCCCCTCGTCCGGCACAAGGACGTCGCCGCGATCCTCTTCACGGGATCGATGCAAGTGGGGAAGTACATCCAGCAGGTAGCCGCCGGCGACCCTTACAAGTTCGTGGCCACTGAGATGGGCGGCAAGAACGGC
>JBGGMI010000216.1:0-6007 GCA_041288075.1 Fimbriimonas sp. | reverse complement strand
CGTCGTTCCTGTAATCCTTGTTGTAGGCGTCTGCTTCTAAGCCCTTGTTGAAGTCTCGATGAGCTTCGGGTGGGGCGGAGGATAGCTCCCACGAGCCGCCGGTGCCGCTGCGGGGGTAGTCGTCTTGCGCTGGATTCAGGTCGTTGGCCAGAAGTTCATTTCCAGGTCCCAAGTCTCTGCCGACCCCTACGTCGACGGTCAACGGCGTATCGAGCCGGGTATTGCCGAGCGGGTCCATCGTGTTCAGCGCGTCATGTTCGCGTACGACCGTATGGGCGTGCGTGTAGTCGACTTCTCGAGAATCTGGGGCGGCCGCTTTTCGGTTGAATGCTTCGCTGACAATCAGGCTAATTTCTTCGGGCTTGATCCCGTGGTCCATGAGAGCGCCGGCAGCTCGTTCAGCATCGGCGGCATCATTGAAGGCAGCGTAAATCGTTGGTTGCATCATCGTCTCCCGAGTCTAAGACGCTGACTACCTCGGGCAACTTTCGGTTCCTTACGGATGCAACTTAGTGCCCTCGTTTGCGGAAGCTCTTTCCTGGAGGTTCTGGGCCCAGTTCCTCTTTCTTTTCCGACAGTTTTACGCCTGCGGCAGCGAGGCACAGCCAGCCCGTTATGAGTAGGAGTCCACCTAGAGGCGTGACGGCACCGAGCCACTTGTTGTCTGTCGTCACGAGCAGATAGAGCGATCCGCTGAAAATTACGATACCAATCAGGAAGAACCATCCCGCTGCGCGCACTGCTTTGGATCTTGTGTGTCCCCTCAGGACGCCGATCACGACGAGCATGACGGCATGGATCAGGTGGTAGTGAGCCGCGGTTTGCCAAGTGGCGAGTCCCTGCGCATCGACGGTGCCCTTTAGCCCATGCGCCCCGAAGGCACCGAGCCCAACGGCCAACGCGCCAAACAAGCCCCCCAAGAAGATGAACGTGCGGTTCACGAGTTGCATCGTACCGGCCCAAAGGGCACCAAGTGCAGGTGCATTTGCGGAACACCTTTGATTGCAATTCGATCAACTCAAGGGGGCTCTGTTGCCTGACCAAGCAAACACGAGGAGCAAGAAACTTTTATGAACTCAATGAAAGAGGCCTTTGAGGACCTGATTAAGGACATTCACAACGCGGAGAAGCAGATTGAGAAGGCATTGCCTAAGGTAATCAAGAAAGCCAGTGACCCGGGCCTGGTGCAAGCTCTCACGAACCATCTAGAGGAGACGAAGAACCAATCCAAGATGGTGGAGGAAGTTGCGAAGATGTGCGGCTTCAAGCACACTGGCAAGGTCTGCCACGGGATGAAGGGGATTATCGAAGAGGCGGCCGAACACCTTGGCGAGAAGCCGGGGCCGCTACTCGATGCAATGATCATTTCCGCGGCACAGAAGGTGGAGCACTACGAGATTTGCGGCTATGGAACCGCAAAGGCATGGGCTCAGCAGCTCGGCTACAACGAGGCGGTTCCGATGATCGAGCAGATCGAGCAGCAGGAGAAGAATGCCGATCAGAAACTCAACGACATCGCGATGGGCCGGGTCAATCAAGAAGCCATGATGCAAGGGAGCGAGAGCAACGGCAAGAAGAGCTCTTCGTCCAAATCGAGCTCCGGTTCTTCGAAGAACGGAGGATCAAAGAGCGGCGCTTCGAGCAAAGCAGTGTCCTCGAAGAGCTCGAGCAAGAGCAGCTCGCCTCGCGGCAAAGTTAGCGTCCGATAGTCTGCTGGTTTCAAGCCCTTCGCTTCGTTGCGAAGGGCTCTCTTTATCCGGTGCAGCTCCGTCCTATATAATGCCTTTGTGAAGCTCGCCGTCTGCATTGTCCACAACCGCGACAAAAGCCGCGTCACCGACGAGCTTGTCAAGGCTGGGTTCAAGTTCACCGTCATCGGTTCAACCGGTGGCTTCTTGCGGGAAGGCAACACGACCATCCTCATCGGTGTCGAGGAGAGTGAAATCGCTACCCTCAAGAAAGTGATCGATCAAAATTGCCAGAGTCGCGAGCAACTTGTCAACGTCATGCCTTACGAGGCAGCTCCTCCGGGGGCGTTTATTCCAAGTCCTGTCAAAGTTCCGGTTGGCGGCGCAGTCATGTTCCTACTGAACGTTGAGCAATTCCACCGCTTCTGAACTCGATCGGCTGATCGGGCTCGGCTCAGCCAAGCGCTTGATTATGCGGCTGGCCAGGGGCGACCTTGGCACGCACGCGATTCTGCTTTACGGGACTGCGGGATCAGGCAAGCAACACCTCTCAACATTGTTGGCCCAGGCGTGGCTCTGTCAAAACCCCGGCGCAGAAGGAGCGGACGGCAGTTGCCGGGCGTGCCAGACCTATGAGCGGGGAACGAATGCCGACTTCCTTCTCGTGGCACCCCAGGGCGCAAGCCGAATCATCGTCAGAAAGCAGATATCGAACGACAACGTCAAGGAAGGCGAACCAACCCCTCTGCTAGAGTTCTTTCGGACCCTGCCCGTTGCGTCGAAACATCGCGTAGCCTTGATCGAAGACGCGCATCGGATGAACGCCTCTTCGGCAAACTCCCTCTTGAAGACGCTGGAAGAGCCGCATCCACATGGAAAGCTGATCCTCACCACCGACTCCGTGGGAAGTGTGTTGCCCACGATCCTCTCTCGGTGCCTCGCCGTTGTATGCGAGCTTCCTTCAGAAGAAAGTTTACGAACACTGGCACCCAATGTTTCGGAAGATCTCATTCGGATGTCTGATGGGGCACCTGGACGAGTGCTGGCGGCAGTTCAGAATCCAGAGGCGTATGAGCGTATCGCCGCCTTTGCTCGGTCGCTCTTTGAGCGACCTCGTGGCGGAGCGCTTGTGGCGGCGGAGGATTTTCGCCAGATATGCGAGCTGCTAGCGGCAAAAAATGGCTCCGGGGTACGCGTTGCGAACGCATTGGCGGTCGAACTGTTGGCTACGTATCTGGCGCGAGAGCCTGCTGCGCCGGCCGAATGGACGCAAGCGGCGGTCGACTCTCATCGAAGGATCGTCGGCAATGTTGGCGCACCGATTGTTTTTGACGCGCTATTTGCCAGCATTTTGACGGAGCGAGGTTTTTGAGGCAGCCAAGGGAACCGCTGACACCTGAGCAGCTCGCGGCTCGTAGAAGGAAGCACCGACGCAGAAGAATCGTCGTTTACGGGAGTTTGGTCGCCTTGCTGTGGGCTTTTTGGGCTTGGCAGCCCTGGGAGTTCGATTTCATAGAACGCAAGCCGGAGCAGCCACTACCAAGGATTGACCCGGATTCTAAGAAGCTATTCGGAAAGGGCACGCGGGTGCTTGTAATTACGGCCCATCCAGACGACTCAGAGTTTTACATCGGGGGCACCCTGCACCTGCTCGGTAAGAGTGCCGAAATACACCAGATCATCTGCACCGACGGGGATAAGGGCTACTACTGGTTCTTCGCAGACGCGAAGGAGAATCGGCGCGTGAGGAGGATCGAGGCAAACGCGGCCAAGGATGCATGGCACGGAAGGAGCCTTGAGTTCCTCGGATATCCGGATGGGCGGCTTCGCGTTAGAGATGAACTGGTTGATCGGATTGCCGAAAGGATTCGCGCTTTGCGGCCAGAGTATGTGCTTGCGTTCGACGGGGAGTTTCCGCCGAGGCTAAGCCATCAAGACCACCGAAGGGCCGGAGATGCCGCCCTACTGGCAGCAAAGACAGCCGGTGTGCCCCTCTGGCTGATGATGTTTTCAACGAACGCCGCGAACTACTACGTCGATATCACCGACGTTTGGCCGGACAAGGAAGAACTGCTGAAGATCCATGCAAGCCAATTTCATGGTGAGCGCTTGGAGCGCGTGACCAACATGGTCGCAAGCAGCGCGGAGAAGGATGGGGAGGCTGCAAACGTGACCCACGCGGAGGGATTTCGATGCATCAAGCTTTGAGATTCGGGCTCCTGGCAAGTGTTTTGCTCAGCCTGTCGTGCACGTCGCCGAATCGCGATGCAAATATCGTGCTGCGCGTGTCTAGCTGGGGAGGGGCCGGGGATGATAGCGACTTTGACAAGATGGTCAAGAAGTTCTATCGCGACTTCGAGGAGGAGAACCCCGGCGTCAAGGTGCGGCCGGAACTGATTCCCGGTAGCGGGAGCGAGTATGTCCACAAGATGATGCTCAACTTCGTGGCAGGGGCGGAGCCGGACATCATGATCGTCGACGCAAGCTCGGCGGCCCTATTCATCAACAACGGAGTGCTGGCCGACCTCACCAAGCTCGAAAAGGGATCAGACTTCGAAATCGGCGACTACTTCCCTAACGTTCTCGACATCGGGAGGCGAGGGGATGCGCTCTACACCATTCCGAGCGACTTCACGCCAATGGTGATGTACTACAACAAGGAGCTCTTCGATGCGGCGGGCGTGCCTTACCCGAAGGCTGGGTGGACCTTTCAGGAGTTCCAAGAAACCGCCGCCAAGCTCACCGACCCGGCCAAGAAGCAGCACGGCTTCGTCTTCTCGAACTGGATGCCCGGATGGGTCATGTGGCTTTGGAACAGCGGCGCGGACGTCCTCTCAAGGGACGGGACTCGAGCCAGCGGCAACCTCGACTCGCCAAAGGCAGTGGAGACGATCACCTATCTGAGGGACCTGGTGATGAAGCACCACGTGGCACCCTCGTTCAGCCAGGTTGCCTCGACTGGAGTCGATCCTTTCGCGAATGGTGAGGCGGCGATGACGGTGAGCGGGCACTGGGCGATGATCGGCTACAAGAACGCTCCCAAGAAGAACGGGAAACCGGCGATCGATTGGACGAAGCTGGGGGTCGTCGAGCTGCCGCACAACACGCCTCGATCGAACACTGTCATGTATGCGGCGGGCTACGGGATCACCAGTCGTTGCAAACAGAAAGAGCTGGCCTGGAAGCTGATCAAGAAGTGGACCAGCTACGCCCACCAGCTTCCCTATAACAAGAGCGGAATCGCGGTAAGCGCTCGCAAGGACGTGGCGGCCGAGCTTGCGAAGGACCCGGTAGATCGCCAGTTTCTGGACATCATCCCCACCGCCCGGCCCCCCGCAGGGTCATGGGTCGAAGGATACGAGATCGTTGAGACGCTTGGCGCGAAGGCAATGGATTCGGTGTTGGCGTCTCCCGAATCTGATGTGGCCGGAATTCTTTCGAAGACCGCCAAGAGAATCGACTTGGAGTTCGCGAAAAGACTCTGATATCGTAAAGAGATGCTGTTCTTCCAGGTCCCCGGCTTCTACGCCCGCCTGACGCCCGGTGGCGACCCAAATCTGTTCCAAATCAGCATCCAGCTCACCGAGAATGCGAAATCAAACCTCTCGATTCGAATTCAGAATCCGGTTGCAAAGGTCGGTGGCAAGAGGATGCAGGTGAAGTTTCAAATCCTTGGCGAAACTCCGCTGATGGTCCCGAAAGGCGGCCAGGCCCTCGAGTTCTCTGCGCAACTGTTGACCGACGTCAACGATGCCGTGATTGAACTCCCGATAAGCATGACGGCAGGGCGCAAGAGCGTGCAGCGCGTCGTTTACCGCTACCTGCCTCCAAGGGGAAAGGCGCTTGAAGAACAGTTGGCAAGCTTGAGGCGGCTGTATGTGGGCAAGCAGGTATGGGTCTATGGGGGCGACCTCCACGATGAGGCGCTGGATAGAGACCACATCCGCTTTGTGGGTGATCGGCAGGTGCAGGTTGCGTCCGTACTTCACAACGGCACCGAGTTCGTCATGAACTTTGCACCGGTGAATGCGCCGGTTGGCGTGCGGGACGAGCAGCGGGGCATCTGGCCCACGCCTGACAAGACGCCGACGAGGTCGCGATACTTCTATCTCACCGCACTCTCAAAAACTTCACTGTTCGAGTCGGTGTCTCTGAAGCCTCCGGTCATCAGCAAGGGTTCCCTGAAGGAAGGCATGGAGCGTTTTCGCTATGACTGGGTGAAGAATCAACGCGACGCGCTTTGGATTCTCGGCAAACCGAGCCTAGACAAACCTTGGGAAAGTGTCTTCCGACAAGACCGCTGGATGTATTCCATCGTG
>JBGGMI010000215.1:0-8659 GCA_041288075.1 Fimbriimonas sp. | reverse complement strand
CTCGGTCAAGATCTCATCGCCACGGTCGCCGTAATATCCCATTGCATTCGCATTGAGCCAGACCTTGGGCGGCACCTCACATTGCTGAATCGCCTCACCGATCACCTGTGTAGCGGCTCGGCGGCTTTCGAGGATCTCTTGTTTATTAATTTCGGTCATTCGCACCGAGATCGACTTCCCCGCCAGGTTGATCACGGCCTCTGCGCCCTCGAGTTCCTTCACCCACGGACCGATTGATTTGGCATCCCACTTAGTCTCAACGTTACGGGAGAGGATGACGACCTGGTAGCCCCTCTTTGTCAGCTCCTCCTGGAGATGCCGGCCGATGAAGCCGCTACCTCCAGCCAAGACGACCTTCATTGGTCCTCGGCCATCCACTGCTTGACCAACGTCTGCTCGACACCGAGCTGCTGCAGGATGCGGGCCACAACGGTATCGGCGAGCTGCTCGAGCGTTTCTGGGCGGGTGTACCAGGCGGGGCTTGCAGGGAGGATGGTGGCTCCGGCTTCGGCGAGCTGGGTGAGATTACGGAGCATGATCAGATTCATCGGCATCTCTCTCGGGACGAGAATGAGCTTTCGGCCCTCCTTTAGACACACGTCGGCAGACCTTGTCAGGAGATCGTCGGAGATGCCGTTGGCGATGCGCCCGGCGGTGCCCATGCTGCAGGGGACGACCACCATGCCGTCGTGGCGGAAGGAGCCCGAGGCGGGCGGGGTGAAGTAGTTTTTGGGGTCGAGCAGCTTGATGTTGTCGTACTGTTTGCCGAGCCAAGGCTCCGTGCGAAACTCGCCACCAAACACCGTTCCAAGCTCCGTCTCCGCAACCTGGTACGCCTGGGCGCTCATGATGAGCAGGACTTCTCGGTAGATCTCCGCAGCTTGCTGTAGGAACCGCTGGGCATAAATCGCCCCGCTCGCCCCCGTAACTGCAACCACCAACTTTCCCGTGCTCATGAGATCAGTCTACGCTCCCGATCCGAGTTTCCAGCATTGCATGATCGTTGCCACACAGCAGTCACTTATCTATTCCGCCACATTGACGTCCGTTGAAGTAGAGCACCATCGCAAACGGTTTGCCCTTCCTGAGCCCTCTAACTTCTACGAGACAAGGGATTCCTGAGATTTGGCAGGTCTCAACTCGCCAACGAACCTTTGAGAGAGTGCCGGATTGCCTGTCTAACTTCTGTAAGGCGTCGCGGCACGGTGTGGACAGAAGGTGCAACTTGCTGGCGGACGAATAGTCGCCGGTCTCTAAATCGGATGAAATGGTGTGCATTGCACTGGCTGCTTCAAGTCTTCCTTTCTGCATCAACGCTTCGAGCGACGCGCAGCAGGCACCATACGCAAGCAAAAGCGCACCGGCACCGGCCAGCAACCATTTGGCTCGCTTACTCCTAACCGTACTGGCTGCATGCACAGATCACATTGTGCGCGACCGACCGCGGGCTAACCTCTCGCAAACGAATAGCCCCAGTACGCAACACCAAAACCAAGCAGGCAACTGCCCACGACATAGACAAGCGCTTGCCAACTCTCACCACTCCTGACCATTTGCACGGCTTCCATTGAGAACGTCGAAAACGTGGTGTACCCGCCGAGAAGGCCGACTCCAAGGAGCAACCGCCAAGCCTGCCCTTCGGCATGTTTGTCCAAGTAGCCCAGCAGTAATCCCAGGAGCAGCGACCCAGTCACGTTGATGGTTAACGTCGACCAAGGGAACGCCTGCCACTTCGAGGAGATCAACACACTGAGCCAATACCGAGCGTTGGCGCCCACTCCGGCACCCAAAAAGACCAACAGAGATTGCTGAAGCGCGTTCACAAACCTACGGCCGCAATCGTGTGCTGAGCGTGCCGCAAGTGGTGGTTCAAGCTGAACAACTCTTCCACTTGATCTTTGGTTAGCCGCTGTTGGACGTCAGGATCGCTGGCTACACTCGTCTTGAAGTCTTCACCTTCCCAGGCCTTGGCCGCATTGCGTTGGGCAACTTTGTAGGCGTCTTCTCGGGACATGCCGGTCTGAACGAGGGCGATCATGACGTGCTCGCTGAAGACAAGGTCGCCCATTTTTCGAAGGTTCTCCATCATGCGCTCGGGGAACACCATCAAGCCCCTAAGTATGGAAGTGAGGCGGTTCAGCATGAAGTCGGCGAGTTGGCAGGAGTCCGGGAAGACGATGCGCTCAAGGGAGGAATTCGTGAGGTCCCGCTCATGCCAAGTGGCGACACTTTCGAGCATCGCGTGCGAGTTGCCTCTCAGTAGTCTGGCGAGGCCGCAGACGGTCTCGGAATTCCAGGGATTGCGCTTGTGCGGCATAGCGCTGCTGCCGGTCTGACCCTTGGCGAAAGCCTCCTGAACTTCCAAAATCTCCGTTCGCTGAAGGTTCCTCAGCTCGGTTGCGATCCTTTCAAGGCCAGCCCCGAGGAGGGCAAGCGCGTTGAGGAAGTTAGCGTGGCGGTCTCGGTTGATGATCTGCGTGCTGGCGGGGTCGACTCCGAGGCCGAGTTTGTCACACACGATCTTCTCCATCTCCGGCGAGGCGATCGCATGGATCCCTACCGCCCCGGAGACCTTGCCGACCGCTACATCATCTTTTGCCTGGCGTAACCGCTGAATATTCCGCTGCAACTCGGCATACCAGTTGGCTGCCTTGAAGCCAAAGGTGATCGGCTCCGCGTGAATGCCATGCGTGCGTCCGATCTCAGGAGTGCCGGCGTGCTCTCGCGCGAGACGCGCGATCTCTGCGGCAAGCCTCTGAGAGCTGTCGAGAAGCACCTGACAGGAGTCGCGGAGCATCATGCCGAGCGCCGTGTCGATCACGTCGTAGCTAGTAACGCCCATGTGAACGTATCGCCCGGGCTCCCCGATATTTTCCGACAGGCACCGCACGAATGCCATCAAGTCGTGCCGCGTTTCCTGCTCGATCTCGTCACAGCGTTCGAGCGTGAAAGCGGCCTTTGCCCTAATCGGCTGCAGTGCCTCGTGAGGCACGTTTCCAAGCTCGGCATGGGCTTCGACCATCGCGATCTCCACTTCCTGCCACCGCTGGTATTTAGCCTCGCGAGACCAGATGGCGGTCATGGCAGGAGTGGTATATCGCTCGATCATTGCCCTAAGGGTACCGCGCCCTAGTGCATTTCTTTGTCGCCGTAGAGGGTCTGGATGTAGGCGATCTGGCCCTCGTGGTAGCCGTAGTTCCAGCGTGGGTATTCCATCATCTCCATCACCGTGAAGTCGCGGCCGCCGTCGTAGGGAAGCCACTTGGTGGTCGTGAGTTTCTCGTCCGGAAAACCTCGTACGAGATTGAAGTATCGCTCCAGGCGCTTATTGCACTCCTGCTCGCACTGCTCGACAGTGGTCCAGGTGCTCATTTCCTTCTGCTGCTCGGCCATGCCTTCGGCGCTCCAATCCGGCTCCTTCTCGCCGGCAATGATGTCGTACGCCCAATCCGGGGTCTTGGCAAGCTCGCGGCACTGGTCGAGAACGCTGCGGCCAAGATCGAGCGGCTTCCATTCCTGTTTATCGGCGGGAACGGCTTTGGCTGCCTTGAACGCGTCCCTCGAGGCTTTTGTGGTCGATTCGACGATGTAATCCTGAAATCGCATAGTGGTTTATCTCCAGCTTCTGTGTAGAAGTCTGTCCACTATTATGCCTCTGCACAACACGATTTGCAAGAGTTATTTTCGATTTTTTAAGGCCAAACGGTGAGGCCCCATGCTGAGCTTCTAACCACCACTTGTAGTCCAGGTAGGAAGCCGAGAGAACGCCCACTACCAACAGGCTCATGAGTAGGGAGACCAGTAGCGCCAAGCGGGCCTTTGATGAACTCGCCTTAAACAATGCACTCCCGACCACGGCCAATGCCACAGCCAAGACAAAGACATAGATCCAGCTATCGGTCGGGCCGACTGCGAAATTTGGATGGTGCCTGCCTAACGCGAAAGGCAGAAAGAGCAGCAGGAGGAAGCTGATAAGGAGCACAAGTCCAGCCTCGTTCTCCCCCTTTGCCGATCCAAACCGCTGCATAGCCTATTCTAGTCTGGTTTCTCCTGCAGCTTGTCGATCTCTGCGATGCCTTGGCCCATCGCCCCCCCTCGTCCACAAGAGAGATTCAAACAAGGAACGCGTTGCCTTCCTGACCCCAAAGCTGAGAATCGTCGTCAAAGACGCATGAGAGTACACAAACTTCTACTTGCAAGCTTCGCCACACTAGGAATAGCCGGTGCCGGAGTCAGCACGCCGCCAGCCTCCAAGACCTTCACTGTGGTCATGTCGAGAGTCGCGCAGACGGACAACCTCGATAAGGGAGACGCCCTGGGCTCCGACAAAGCCGACTTCTACGCGGTCCTTTGGGTCAACGGCAAAGACATGGGTAAGACGAAAAACGTCAGCGCCGACGACGGCATGGCCACATGGCGTCGAAACCTCAGCAGCTCCGATCGCTACGTGAAGATCCGCATCCGGCTCATGGACGATGACGGCGGCCTCGAAGGCAAAGACGACCACGTCGACATCAATCCGCGCGGAGGCAAGAAGGACCTGGAATTCACCTACGACACGCGCACGGGCCGAATCTCAGGCGACGTTAGCGGCCGAAAGGGAATGGAAATCCACGCCGCGGGGGAAGGCGACAACGACCGCGGCCAGCTCTGGTTCAAAATCGAATAGCCGCTACGCAAAGAAGGTGTCGAGACACCCCTCTTCTTTGTGCGCCTTTGTGTTTAGCTCCGGGACGTGGCCAAAGCAGCAACCCGGTCAGCTAAACCACCAGCCCCCAGCGCCCGCAAAGCCTCGGCCCCGGCCGCCCAATCAGGCGGCCCTTCCGGCAGCACCACCTCCACCTCCGGCCGCATCCGCACCACCTCGCGAAACATCAAAACCTGCTCCGCCTCCGCCGGACGCCCCCAAGCCTCCAGCACCCCTTCCAAAGCCCCGTGCCGCAGGAGCAAAGAAGCCGCCGCCTTCGGCCCAATCCCACGAGCCCCAGGAATCTTGTCGGAGCTATCGCCTGCGAGCGCCTTGAAGCAAGGCACCTGCTCGGGCAAAACCCCAAACCGCTCCACCACCTCATGCGGCCCAATCCGGTCCAGCTCTCGCGAACCGCGCTTCGCCGACAGCACTGTGATGCTCTCCGAGACAAGCTGATAGGAGTCCTTATCGGTCGTAAACAGCAAGCAACTCCCGCCCCGCGCAACCTCCGCTAGAGCCGCCGAAGCCATCAAATCATCCGCCTCAAACCCCGCCTGCTTCCCAACTCCGAACCCAAAGGCGCGGCACAGCGCAGGCAAAAACTCGAGCTGGTGCCGAATCGAGTCCTCAAAGATCCGCCCGCCCTGGTAAGCCGGCCAAAGCTTCGAACGATACGTATCCACCCCAAGCGTGTCCCAAGCCACAAAGATGGCTCGAGGCTTCTCCTCCACAAAAATCCGGACCAGCATGCCGATCACCCCAACGAGAGCGTTGATCGGTGTCCCGTCGACACCTACCACTGTCTTAGGAGTGGAATGGTAAGCCCGATGCGCGAGATTGTCACCGTCGACGACGAGGAGCGGGCGGTTCAGTTGGAACCCGCCTGCCTGCGAGCCTTCCTCAGGCGCATGGCTTCAAGATAGCAGTCGACCATCGGGCTGACGACACCTGCCACGAGTAGAGGCGCGACGACGATGCCCTGCAAGAGCCAAGGCCAGGCTCTCCGCGAGGACAAAATCCCAACTGCCGCCGCGATGCAAACGCCCGCATAGGCACACAAAAGCGATAGCGTCGAGCTGCCCATCTCCCCGCCCAGGTCGATTTGGAGGGCCGGAGCTAAAACATGCCTAAGGGCAAGGTAGACAATGCCGGCACTCACAGCCAATTGCAACGGAAGGACAAACTTCCACTGCACGCCAAGCTCCTCATAAGCAATGCGGGCTGCGCTCAACTTGAACCCAGTTTATCCGAGAGCTCCAACACTGGTGTCGGCTTCACTGTGGATCTTCAACGCTCCGACGGGCTTAGATTGGCAGGGGATTCCTACTTCGCCACTTTGACGAACAGGATCGCTTCGATGGTCGCGAATTGCCCCTCTGGAAGCGGGTAGCTGCGTAGCCAGTATTGGCCCTCCGCGGGTTGGGTGTTTGCGGGAAACAGGTCGTCCATCAGGGTGATGTTCTGATCCTTAGTGAGCAACGTAGCCTTTGATTTGACCAGGCCCATGGCCGGGTCGTGCATCACGATCTCGTCGGCCTCGTCATTGGCCCGAACGAGCGTTGCCCAGTGGTAATCGACACGCGCCGCTCGTCCATCCTGCCCGGGGTTCTTGAAGTAGCCCAGCGCGAGCATGACGAAGCCGTCTTTCACGTTCCCCTGCTCGATCCCCCAGAGCTTGGGGAGCTGTTTAATGTGATTGAGTTTGTATTGGCCTGTCTTGCTGTAGAGGGTTAGCGTTGACTTCGGATAGCCCTTGTCCTGCAAGTAACTCTGGAGGCCGGGAAAGTAGTTAGCCCAGTTGGTGCCGATCTTCTCGTCCGTCTTGAAGTAGGTGGCGAGCTCCTTCAGGCAAGCTTCGGTTCGTGCCTTCTCGGACGCTCCGGCAGGGGCGAGGCCCGTGAAGCCGTTTGCGTCGAGCCAAAGAAGGCCGTTAGCGGTGGCGGTCGGACAGCAGGAGCGTGAGCCCTTTCCTGGCATGAAAGCGTAATCCATCTGCTTCAAGTTGGGCATTTGGTTCCGCGGAACTTCCTTGGCGGGAGCTTGGAGACAGATGGCTAGGGCGAGTGCGGCTGAGATCATGGATTCATTTTAGTTGGTTCGGGGAGGTGCGTGCGAGTTCAAGCTCGATTCTTCCTCCACCGGGACGGTGGAGGGACCTGGAGCGGGGACGCTCCCGCCACGGGGGTATTCTCTTAGTCCGTGACCAACGAGCCGCAGGCTGAGAAGACCTGCGTTTATGATCCGCTGCACGAGCTGATGGCTCGGTTTGAGAATGTGAAGGCGGGGCCTTCGAATGCTGACCCTTTTGAGGGGCTGGGCGTCGAAGACCGGCTGAAGAAGCACATTGTCGACGGGATCAAGAAGAACCTGGACCGGGATATTCAGGACGCACTCGTCACCTACACTCCCCTCCAGATCATCAACGACATCCTGCTCGACGGCATGAAAACCGTCGGCGAGCTGTTCGGGGCGGGCAAGATGCAGCTACCGTTCGTCCTCCAATCGGCGGAGGTGATGAAAACGGCGGTGGCGCACCTGGAGCCGCTGATGGAGCGGGTGGAAGGCTCGGAGAAGGGCTCCATCCTGCTCGCAACCGTCCAGGGCGATGTACACGACATCGGCAAGAACCTCGTCGACATCATCCTCACGAATAACGGCTATCGCGTCGTGAACATCGGCATCAAACAGCCGATCAACGCGATCATCGAGAAGACGCAGGAGCATAAGTGCGAGGTCATCGGGCTCAGCGGACTGCTTGTCAAATCGACCCTTGTTATGCGCGACAACCTCGTAGAAATGAACGAGCGCGGCTTGCATAGCTATCCGGTCATCCTCGGCGGAGCTGCCCTTACCCGAGCCTACGTCGAGCACGATTTGCGGGCGATCTATAAGGGCAAGGTCTATTACGCTCAAGACGCCTTCGAAGGGCTGGACCTAATGGGCCGCTTTGCCGATCCTTCGGAAGAGCCGGAGGTTTCAGACATCGACGCCGACCCGGTCCGCTCCCACCGCACGCACGAGTTGCCCAAGGATTTGTACGTGTTCACTGGCGAGCGATCGGAGGTGGTGCCGGTGGAGAATCCCCCTGCACTTCCCTTCTACGGGGAGCGGAAGCACACCCGGTTCGATGTCTTCGAGCTGTACAAATACATCAACCCAATCGCGCTGTTCCGTGGGCAATGGCAGTACAAGCGGCCAGAAGGCATGTCGAATCCGGACTTCACCCAGTGGCTCGAAGACAACGCCGGCCCGGTGTTCGAACGGCTAAAGCGCGAATTGGCGTCAGTGATCAAGCCGAAGGTGAAGTGGGGCTACTTCGGGTGTCGCAGCGAGGGGAACGACCTCATCATTCTCGAAGAGGACAACCAAACAGAGCGGACCAGGTTCAGGTTTCCCCGGCAGTCAGAAGGCAAGCGCCTATGTCTCTCCGACTTCTTCTCGCCGAACTTGGATAGCGTGGCATTCCATGTCGTGACGGTCGGCGAGGACGTCAGTAAGCTCGAAAAGGAGCTGTTTGCAGCGGGTGATTATCAGGACTACCTGTACGTCCACGGCATGGGCGTGGAGACGGCCGAGGCCCTGGCCGAGTATTGGCACAAGCAGATCCGGGCGGAGTTCGGCATCGACGACCAGGAGCCGGAGGATATGCGGCTGCTGTTCAGCGCGAAATATCATGGTGCCCGGTATTCGTTTGGCTATCCGGCTTGTCCAAAGCTGGAGGACCAGACCCAGCTTTTCGAGCTCCTCAAGCCTCAGGATATCGGCCTAGAGCTGAGCGAGGAGTTCATGCTGATCCCCGAGCAAAGCACCAGCGCGATCATCGTGCATCACCCAGAAGCCAAGTACTTCAACGTGAAATGAAGGAAAACGCGTCTGAATGCAGTTTTTAACCGTATAGTAAGTTATCAGGTTCTCTCCCGCACCGAAATCTGGCGCTCCGTTCCGAAAGGCCGGCAACAGCCCCACCGC
>JBGGMI010000214.1:0-32424 GCA_041288075.1 Fimbriimonas sp. | reverse complement strand
GTCGGTAACGAGCGGCTTTCCAAGCGGAGCCAAGCGGTCCCGAACGATCTCTCGCCAGGACCTGCCGCCAATCCCCTCATCGATCTTCTCGTCGGTGCGAGTCATCTCGCCTATGAGGAAGCCGCTCGCCTTCTGAGCGAGGCCGCTGTTGAGCAGGTGCGTGAGCATGGCGTCAACCCGGTGAGGAGCTTCGTCCACGTCCTCTAGCAAAAGAATCGCGCCTTCAGTCTCGATCTCGTCGGGCGTTCCTATCGTGTCGCATACTAAGCACATGCAGCCCCCCACGACCACCCCTTCAGCCGTGCCTCCGACGATGGTCTGGGCCCTTGTCGCCTCGGGAGGAATAGCAACGTCCCCGCGAAGCGCTCCAGTAAAGGACCTTCTAACCCACTCCTCTCGCGGAGTCGAAAGCGTGATTCCCATGGGTGCATGCAGAGTAGGCATTCCGCGGCGATTGAGTGCAATGTGTAGCGTGGTGATGTCGCTAAAACCTAGGAACAGCTTCCCGCTGGATGCAATTCGATCCAAATCCAGATATGGAAAGAGCCTTGCGCAACCGTAACCGCCCCGGGTGCAGTAGATCGCATCGACGGAAGGATCGTCGAAGGCGTCCTGTAGGTCCTTCGCCCTCTGCTCATCGGAACCTGCGAGGTAGTCCGCTTGTTCAAGCGCGTGGGGCATGAGCCTCACCTTGTAACCCTCGCCCTGCAGGAGCTCGGTCGCGAAGCCGAGCTTTTCAGAGGCGATGGGCGATGCCGGGCTGACGAAGGCGATGGTGTCGCCAGGTCGCAGCGCGCGGGGCTTCATGGGTGTTATTGTGGCTGACGATTTGCGGAAACTACTGAACGTTATGGAGGCCATCGAGTCTCTACTGAGTGTCCCTTTTACAAGGGGATTTATCCTATGAGCTTGCCTAGTACACTGGAGAAGGTGGATACGCAGGACCAGTTAATCCGGGCAGTACAGGTTGCCACTCGCAAACTCGCGAGCTCTGGCAACTTCGACTTGCTTATGAAGGACGTTCTGGCCATCTGTGTCGAAGCGGTCGGCGCGTCCGGAGGAACGATTTATTTGCACGATGCGGCTGCGCAGCGGCTGCAGTTCCAGCATGTGCTCCCGGAAGAGATTCGTCCCAAACTCCCTTCCACCGACATTGCTGACGATTTTGGAACCGCTGGCCTCGCATTTCAGACTCGCAAGACGGTTTGCCGTGAGTTTCCAGACAAGCCGGAGTCGGAACGAAATCCTTTCGAGCAGGCGACCGGCGTAACCGTTCGCAGCATGGTGGCAACGCCACTGATGATGGAGGACGAGGAGCCCATCGGCGTTGTGCAACTGCTCAATAAGAACGAGGGCTGCTTCAGCGACACCGACTGCGCCGTTCTCGATACCGTGTCAGCCGTTGCAACGCTCGCGTATTTTAACTATCGCCTTACCGAGGAATCCTCCCGAGCATCCACCTTGCTTGGAATGGGCAAGGTGGGCCACGACATCGGGAATTTGGCAGCAAGCCTCCATGCGACCTTGAGCTTCAGCGATATGGCGATTCACGGTCTGAAGGAGCACATCGGCAAGGCTGCGCCGGATACGACGACAACCATGTACGTGGACTCGCTCAGCTCAATGTTTTTCGAGTTGACTCAATCCGTCGAGCGGATCGTTGGGTATTCCCGACTCATCTCCGACATGTCCGTTGGCCGGGAATTGCGGCCGAACAAGAAGGTTGCTCCGCTCGCCGCAACGATCGAGACGGCTGCGGCCTACCTGGCCACCCAGGCCCGCGCAAACCATGTCGGGCTCTGCTACGACATCGACGAGAATGCGCCGGACACGCTGCATGACGAGCTGTACATTTTCCGCATCGTGCAGAACCTGGTAGGCAACGCGATTAAGGCTGTGAAGGAGACCGTGCCTGACGACTGGCAGCCGGCGATAACCGACGAGGACGAGGATCCGGCACCGTTTGGCGAAGTAATTGTCCGATATCGGTACGCGGACGAGGTCCACTTCATTGAAGTGGAGGACACCGGCCCCGGCATGACCCCAGACGTGGCCCAGAGAATCTTGCGAGGAACCGCTCGCAGCATGTGGGACAAGGGCAGCGGATCGGGCTGGGGCATGAAGATCGTCCTCGAGCTTGCCGCGACCCACGACGCGCGAGTCTCAATCGACAGTGAACTTGGTAAGGGCTCCACCTTCCGGGTCAGCATGCCGCACTGCGGCTAATTCCATAATCCACGAGTGGAAGGCGAGCACCGCTTGCTAAAAAAGCGATCTATGACCGGCGGAATGCTTGTCATGACTGTCTTCTGCTGCGTCAGCGGGGGCCCCTTCGGTCTGGAGCCACTGATCGGGGCGACCGGCGGTGGATTTGCCCTCCTGCTCATCCTGCTAATCCCCCTCCTCTGGGCTCTACCAGACTCCCTCACCACGGCAGAGTTGGCCCCTGCCATCCCCGTCGAGGGCGGCTACATCGTTTGGGTCAGACGCGCCCTCGGTCCGTTTGCCGGATTCCTGAATGCCTGGTGGTCGTGGATGTACTCGCTGTTGGACGCGACCATCTACCCCGTCCTCTTCTCCACCTATCTGTGGGCCTTGTTGAAGCAGCTCGGTCTCGGCATCGATGGCAACTTGCTGGGCGCGGCGCGATGGTTGACCTCGATTGCTGTCATCGCGATCTTCAGCTTCCTGAATATCCGTGGCACCAAGCTCGTAGGCCGAACGAGCAGCGTCTTCGCCTGGCTCATCATCCTCCCGTTCGCGTTGATGGTGGGCATCGGCCTTGTGAAAATGGGAGTGCAGCCGCGTCCGATCATCCGCGAATTTCTCCTGCCGAACCTATCGCCCATGCAGGCAATCTCCGGCGGACTCGCGATTGTGCTTTGGAACTACCTGGGCTGGGATTCGCTTTCGACCATCGCCGAAGAGGTGGAGGAGCCGCAGAAAGCCTATCCGCGAGCCATCTTCTGGGGGCTTGGCCTAGTGACCGCGGTCTACGCGCTTCCTACCATCGTCGGTCTCGCGTTCTTACCGGAGGCTGCCAAGTGGGAGGAGGGGGTGTGGCCGACGATCGCCGGACTGGTGGGAGGCCCCTGGCTGGAGGGCATCATGCACGCTGCCGCCTTGGTGTCGCCGATCGCTCTTTTCACCGCCGCCCTTCTGGCTTCGTCCCGGATCCCGTTTGTGCTGTCCGACGAGGGTTATCTGCCCCGACAGTTGCAAGAGGTGCACCCACGATTCGGCACGCCCTGGATCGCGATTCTCGTGTGCTCGATTGTGTATGCGCTGTTCGCTTTCCAGAGCTTTCAGAACCTTGTCGAGCTCAACGTGATCATGTATTGCGCAGCATTGGTATTGGAGAGCCTGTCGCTGATCGTTCTGCGCTACAAGGAGCCCTCTTTGCCACGTCCGTTCAAGATTCCGGGAGGATTGCCTGTGCTGCTGATCGTGTTCGCTTTGCCCGTTTCGTTGGCAGGGCTGCTTGTCTACGCGATGATCGAAGAGGCTCGCGCGAATCCCGAGCAGGGCGTCGTGCGCCTTCAGATTGCCGTGGTGAGCGTTCTGATTCTGAGCGGCCCAATCGTTTACTGGTTCGTCAAGGAACGCCCCTCACTCGAGTAGCCCGGGCCATTTCGCAGTCGCTCGTGCGCTGCGCAAAAAGCCACGGATTTCGACGAGCGTGCGGTTCGGAGCATCCTGCGGCACGAAGTTCCCCATCCCCCAAAAGCGGACCGGACGCGATAGCGGGAAGTGCTGCTCGAACCGACGCAGCCCCTCTTCGCCGCTAATTTTGTCATTCTCTCCCCACAGCAACAGCATCGGGATATCCGCAAGCTGCTCGCTTCGTGCCCACTGAGCTTCGAACCAGTCGCCCGACCGAATGAGGTGGCGTGCGAGCATGTAGGGTCCCTGCCGGCTCTTGTGTTCCAGCCACGGATTGAGATACTGCTGCAGGACATGCTTGCTCATCTCATGCGCGTCGGCGACAAGAATGGGCAGGAAGAACTTGGGTGAGGCTCGGAGTTGGGTGTAGTAAAAGCGGTTGATCCAGTTGTCGAAGATCTGGCACAGGTGCTTGGCCTCCGAGTTCTTCCTGAGCGACCAGAGCCAGGTGTTAAAGAGGATGATGCTCTCCACACGATCGACGTTGTCGTTCGCCCATGCCATCGCGATCGGGCCGCCGAACTCGTGCCCAACCAGCGTGACGCGGTCAAGGCCAAGGTGCTCTATAAAGTCGGACAAACGGAAGCTGTGCGCCTTGGGCGTGTAGTCCGCCTTTGCTGGCTTTTCGGAGAGCCCAAAGCCAAGATGATCGACCGCCACGCAGCGATATTCCTTGCTAAGGGCGCGGATCAGATGCCGGTAGATGAACGACCAGCTGCAGTTGCCGTGAACGAACAGCAGCACAGGACCCTTGCCTTCGTCGACATAGGCCATCCGCCCGTCTGGGTGGTCGTAGGTGTGCACCACAAACGGGAATTCATCCCGATCGATCCACTTGGGGATCATAGGGCTAGGGTACCGCCCAGAATCGCCTTTGGCAATACAACAATCGACGTAAGTTAATGTTCAAAATATATTGACTATTCACAATTCATCTGCTATTCTTCTGTCCATGCTTATCGCTGCTCTGCTCGTATCCGATTCGACCACGATTCCGTTCAAGATGATCAAAGAGGGCATGCCCCTCATCGAAGTCCAGGCTTCTTTGGGGGGCCAGGAAAACCTCCATTTCATTCTCGATACTGGAAACGGGGCTGCTCCGATCATCATCTCGACGGCTCTTTCCAAGAGAATCGCCTTTCAGAGTGACCCGACGAAGAAGCCGAACGCTCCCTTTGGGGTCGGTAAGCAAGGTTTGCTGCCCATGAACCTGGGCATCGTGAAGAATTTCAGGCTAGGCAATCTCACAACGGCATCGTTGGAGGCGGGTGCGGGAGGATCGCTGGATCGATTAGGTGGCCAACTCGGAGTCACCATCGACGGGAATATCGGCTACGGCTTCCTGAAGGATTTCGCATTGAGAATCGATTATCGGACGTCGAAGCTGTCGCTCACCCGCTCGCCAAAAGCACAAGCGGGTGTGCCTTTCACAGTGGGTCTGAAGCCGCTCATCGTGGTTGACACGAAGGTAAATGGAAAACCCTGCCTGATGGTGCTGGATACCGGGGCTGGAGGAAGCGTCCTCTCCGAGCAGTTCGCCAAAGACGCGGGGCTCGAGCTCGGACATCCCGTTCATTTGATGGGAGCGGCGGGGACCGAGACCGGTCACATGGCACAGCTTGAGACGCTAAGCATAGGCGACTCACAGGTGAAGAACCTGCACGTAGTCACTGCCGGCTTCCTCGAGGAGTTGGCGAAGAAGGTGGGCAAACCCGTTCAGGGAATCGTGGGCGCCGACTTCCTCAGCAAGTTCGATGTGACGATCGACTACCCGAACGGCATCCTCACGCTGAAGAAACCCTCCGCGTGAGCGTACAATTCGGCTCGGTGGCGCACACGCACGAAGTGACCGATCTGGCGCAGCTCAAGGCTCTCTCCGACGAGCTGCGCCAGCGGATTTTGGGCGCATTCATTGGAGAACCCAAGACCACTAAGCAGGTGGCGATCGCCCTCGGTGAGAAACCCACCAAGCTGTACCATCACGTGGAACTGCTCTCCTCGGTCGGCCTGCTCGAGCTAGTCGAAACCCGCCCCAAACGAGGAACAACCGAGAAATATTACAAAGCCGTCGCCCACCGGTTCCTGGTCGGCGGATCCGCTTTCGGAGAGGGCGCCGCCGAGCTCGATACGCTCTTCTCAGAAGCCTTCCGAACGGCCCTCGAAAGCATCCGCCGCACAACATCCGGCCCAGCAGAAGAAAAGAAAAAAGCCATGCTCGTTAAATCAGAACTGTGCCTAACACAAGATGGCTTCGCGAGATTTCAAGACGAGCTGCACGAGCTCATACACCGCTTCGCCACCGAGAAGCCTTCTGACGGCGACTCCTACCACATGCTGGCGGTCTTGTATCGGCCCAAGCTTTAGACGGACCCTGGGTGGTGGAATCGGAGTCCCTTATGACAGAATCACGGTTCACCCGGCGGAAACGAGCCAATGCTTGAGACTCAAACCTTTGCGACAGGAGACATTGCGAGTGTCGCTGCCCTTGTGGTTCTGGAAGCGCTACTTTCCGCGGACAATGCCCTCGTGCTCGCCATAATGGTCCGGCACCTGCCGCGTTCCGAGCAGCAGAAGGCCCTACTTTACGGCCTCGTCGGAGCCTTCGTGTTCCGCCTTATAGCCATCTTGTTGGCTACCATGGTGCTGACGCTTTGGTGGTTGCAAGCGGTTGGTGCAGGCTATCTGCTGATCCTGGCAATCAAGCACTTCCTGAAGCGGCCTGGAGAAATAGGAGCCAAGCCTGTCGGGGCGGGCTTCTGGATGACGGTCATCGCAGTCGACGTGGCTGATATCGCCTTTGCCATCGACAGTGTCCTCGCTGGAGTGGCGTTCATCAATAATCCAAACAAGATTTGGGTCGTCTACCTTGGCGCTATTATCGGGATCGTTCTGCTGCGCTTTGCCGCTGCAATGTTCATCCGTTTGCTTGAAAAGTATCCCGTCCTGGATCACGTCGCGTATTTCCTCGTAGGTTGGGTGGGAGTCAAGCTGGCATTCCTGGCTGGCCATAGCTATCACCTCACGAACAAGAGCTCACCCGTTATTCATGAAATGCCGCCATGGATCTTCTGGAGTGGCCTTCTGTTAATTGGCGGAGTCGGCACGTTCCTTGCGCTGCGAAACCCGAGCGACGATACCGACCTGGACGACGAGGCGGACATTGCCCGCGACGTCTCCGACATGAGGATAGACGACCCCTGCGAATAGGTATTCTTCGCGGCTGACGGCCTCGGCCGACGAAGACCCCTATGGCAAAAAAGTTAAAAATCGGCATTATCGGCAGTGGCGGCATCGCCCAGGGCTGTCACATGAAGGGCTACGCAAGCATTCCTGAAGAGTGCGAAATCGTAGCCGTGTGCGACGTGAACAAAGAAACAGCTCAGAAAGCTGCAGACAAGTTCAACGTCGCGACCGTTTACACCGACTTCAAGGAGCTGCTGGCCGACAAAGAGATCGACGCCGTGTCGGTTGCAACCCCGAACAAGTACCACGTAGAACCTACGGTTGCGGCCCTGAATGCAGGCAAGCACGTTCTGTGCGAGAAGCCTCTCGGTATGAACGCGGAGGAGTGCAGGCGCATGTGTCGTGCCGCCAAGGATAACAAGAAAATCCTACAAGTGGGCCTCCAAACCCGCTTCTCAGGAACACTCCGATTCATGAAGGAATTCATCGACGGCGGCAACATGGGGCACATTTACTATGCCCGCGCGCAGGCGCTGCGCCGGCGGGGCGTTCCTGCCTGGGGTGTGTTTATCGACAAGGATCAGCAGGGTGGCGGACCGCTAATTGACATAGGCGTGCACGTGCTGGACATGACGCTCTTCATGATGGGCTATCCCAAGCCGGTGAGTGCCAGCGGAAAGACCTGGCAGACCCTGGGCAAGAATCCTGAGTTGTGGAACGCATGGGGCACCTACGATCGGGACAAGTTCACTGTGGAGGACTTCGCCATCGGCATGATCAAATTCGAGGATGATTCAGTCGTCGTTCTCGAGAGTTCCTTCATGGGCAACCTGGAAGGAGATCCATACCGGACGCAGCTCTTCGGCACCAAAGCTGGAGCGATGGTGGACCCAGGCAAGAACAACGTTGAGATCTATACCGAGCAGAACAAGCAGTTGTTCAACATGACGCCGGCAAACATCCCGCACGTGGATTCGGCCCATACGGCGGAAGTGCAGGCTTTCGTCGATGCAATCAAGACCGGCAAACCCTCGCCCGTGCCAGGTGAAAACGGCCTCATCCTCAATGCGATCTTCGACGCCCTTTACAAGAGCAGCGAGACGGGCAAAGAGCAGGCAATCGACGTGTCATTCTAGAACAGGAAGGCAAGGAGTCCAATAGGTTGAGGAAGCCTGACATGACTCCTTGACTCCTTCTTAATGGGTAGTCTTATGAAGATGCAGAAGGGACTCGGCAAGGTTGCGGTTGGCGTTTTGGCGGCGATGATGCTCGGCGGGTGCCGCTTCAAGGGCGCGGAAGGGTTTATGGCGGCTACCACTCCCATGCCAGATGGCCAAGGGCACCTCGGCGAGGCGCCATGGAAGGGCGATCCCTATACGGAAGGTGGAATCGGGGACGCAAATGGTGGCCTGCATCCGCAGACGAACTACGGAAAGGGGTCAACAATCACGAGCGGTGCCGTAAACCCAGCCTTCGACCAGCCCGCAAAGGGATCCGGCTCCCAACCTGGCGAATACACAAACGAAGCTGCCAGTGGGTTCGGCAAGAGCAACGGCCCCGGCCTTCAATCCTCTCCGTCAGACGTGAACAACCTCAGCTCACGCCACGGTCAGTAGAGCTACACGTCGAAATCCGCAAACACGAATGTGTGATCGGAGGGCTTGTCCCTTCCTCGCGCGCTGCGATCGATGAGGCAATCTTCACATACCTCCGCCATGGGCGCGGTCGCATAGATGTGATCGATCCGCCAACCGAAGTTCTTCGCATAGGCCGTGATGATAACGAAGTCCCAATAGGTAAAGTGCCCCGGCTCCGGGTGGTGCTTCAGGAAAACGTCAGTCAACCCGAAGTCGCGAATCCGTTCGAGCCTCTTAAACTCCTCGGGATGGTGTCCGACCTGCCCGAAGAACCGCTTCGCATTGTAAACATCCTCCGACCTCGGCGCAATATTGATGTCTCCCAGCCACACGAGCTTCTGATCGGGCCGAAAATGCTCGCGCAAGTATCGATCGAATCGTTCGAGCCATCGAAGCTTGTAATCGAATTTGTCTGATCCAACCGCGCTTCCATTCGGAACGTAGGTGTTGATGAACGTCACGTCATCCACCTCGCAGGTCAAGATTCGGCAATCCTGAGGGAACAGCTCGTCCTGAAAGCCAAACCTGACGTTAGAAATCGGCGAGCGGCTCAGCACCGCAACGCCGTTCCAAGACTTTTGCCCATGAAGGGCGAGCTCATATCCAAGCTCCTCAAACTCCTCACGGGGAAACTTGGAATCCTCGACCTTTGTTTCTTGCATCGCCAGCACATCCGGCTCATACTCAGTGATCCAGTCGAGAACGAGCGGTACGCGCGGGCGGAGTCCGGCAGCATTGTAAGTGGCAATCCTCACGATGTGAGTCTATCGCAGCCGAAGAGTCGAACGGGCAAAAGAAAAAGGCTGCAGAGTTGCTTAGGCCCTGCAGCCGATGCCACTTCCTACCGAGGTAGGTGACGGCCTTCCGTGAGCGAAGCTCCAGAAGCGCCTTAGTCGTCAAAAGACTGTACTGTACACTAGTTGAACGTTCTGAGAGGCCGCTTTCGTTCCCTCCTTTCACGTTCTTCTGCGTGTATATACACGTGCGACCGCTTGCGGGGTTCCTGCAAAACAGGAAAGTTAGGCTAGCGTCGACCTGTCAGCGCTGAAAACCAACTCTTATGCTCCGGTAGCGGAGAAATCCTCGTCCTCATCCTCCGTCCGCGCGAACTGGTGAGGGCTCATCGTGTTGAGCACGCCCTGTTCCTTGCGACGGTTGATACGGTCGTGGAGAGCTTGGATGGCCGCGCGAATATGCTCCAGCGCCTCCTCGTTTTCGGCACAGGCGAGTGGACCCTGCTGATACTCCTCGATGCGCGCCGCGGCCAGGTCGAGGACGTGCTCTACGCGGCAGCCGTTGATTCCCACCTGCGCTGGAAAGCCCTTCTGAAACACGACTCGGATGAAATCGGTTTCCATGATCTCCCCACCCTCAGCGCTCGGAGCAATCATCAATTCGGTACTCATCAGTTCATTCCTCCCTTTGCATATCATGCCTGAAAACACGCCCGGCACTTCGCTCGAGAAAAGCGAAGTGCCGCGCGGGTTCTACTAGAGAATACGGTTAAACCTCGTGCCGTATATCCACCACAGGCGGTTTCTCTACGACAGCAGTTTCCTCCACCAAGGTTCGCCCCGGAGCGTCTGCATAGATGAGAGAACCGTTCACGATGCGTACCATGCGCCTGCTGCCGCCTGGTTCGGTGACGAAGCCTTCGGTCACCATTCCCGACACCGGATCGGTAGAGGTGGCAACCACGTCCGCCAGCGTAAACCCACTTGGGGAAATGGGCTCGACGACTTGTGCTTGGTCCGCATAGAACACGGCACCGCTCACCGTGGATACCGGCCTCTCGAATCCAGTGACGGGATCAGTGGCCACACCCTGCCTCATCTCACCGGTAA
Organism: Fimbriimonas sp.; assembly: GCA_041288075.1. GTDB lineage: Bacteria > Armatimonadota > Fimbriimonadia > Fimbriimonadales > Fimbriimonadaceae > Fimbriimonas. The sequence goes on along the minus strand of JBGGMI010000214.1, from coordinate 22,097 downwards.
TCGGATCGACGACAGTGGGCTCGATATCAACCGCATTGACCGGTGCCGTCATGACACCGGGCACCGAAGGTGCCGTTCCAAGCGTCGTCGGGCTAGCTGGCGCAGCAACGACCTGAGTACGCATCTCCGGCGCGTCAAGTGGATCGGTCGAAATGCGATCTTCGTGGCCCATTAGCGACTCATCCCCACCGACCATGTGGATGTTTCCGGCTCCGTACTTCGCCAGAATCTGCTCAACTTCCACGGCACTTAGGCGCCCGGTGGGGATGTTGATAGACAGCACCGATCCTCCAGAATGGAGCGCATCTGAATAGTGGCTTACATACGTCTCGCCGACCCCCTGATCCTTTAAGAATCCAGCCACGCCGCCTGCAGCCGCTCCCGCAGCCGCCGACCCGAGCGTGCCCGCCAGAGCCGTCGCAAGAGCGCCTCCGCCGATGACGATGCCAATGCCGGGGATCAAGAGCGCTCCAAGTGCTGCCAAAGCGCCTACTCCCAGTCCGATCACAGATCCCTTCACGGCACCGTAAGCCGCGTCACCCGCGGTGGTGGTAGAGATGCCCGTCTTCGCAGCGCTTTCAGCCGCGACATCATGCTCGACATGCGGAGCGAAGGAACTGGAGTGTGCCTCACTTGCCAGCATCGCCAGGTCCTCCGACACCGCGCCCTGATCCAACAAAGCCCCCGCCGCCCTCTCGGCGTCCCCAAGGCTTACAAACGATGCGTAAAGTGTTGCCATAAAACTGTCTCGATTCCTCTCTCTCTTGTCGGTGAAAAGGCGTGTTGAAGCCTAATGTATTGAAGTTGAAAGGGCAGGGTTTGTTCCGGAGGACCGTCAGGGGCTCAGTTGGTGCTTGGTCGCCGCCGCAGAGCCTCTCGAAGCATCCTCATGTATTGAGCGTGTGACACTTCATGGGCCCCAAGCGACTTCAGGTGCGGGTTCATGATCTGCGCGTCGAATATCGTGAAGCCCTGCTCCCGGCACCGATTGACCATCGCCCACAGCGCCACCTTTGAAGCGTTGGTCCTGCGATGGAACATCGACTCCGCGCAGAAGCAGCTTCCGAGAGCGAGACCGTAGACGCCTCCCACTAGTTCTCCATCTTGCCAGCACTCGCCGGAATGCGCCCACCCCTGCCGGTGTGCTTCGCCGTAGGCCCGCACAAAATGCTCGCTCAGCCAATTGCCATCGGGGCGGAAGCAGTTGAGCATGACCTGCTCGAAAGCAGTGTCGAATCTGATCTCGAACGTTTGCTTCCGAATGGTCCTGGCGAGGGAGTGGGACACGTGGATTCCCTCGATCGGAAAAAGCGCGCGTCGACGGGGTTGAAACCACTCGATTTCGCCATCCTCGACCGTCATCGGGAAGGCGCCTTGCTCGTAGCCGTAGCGGAGCAGCCAGGGAGTTAGCTCCTCACCCCGCATGGCCAAAGAGCGCCTCGGCAGCAAGAACTGTCTGCGACTCGCCATTAACAGAGCAGATCAGTTGAGCGTCGGAGCCCACCGCCACCGCAGTAGCTAAATCCCCGTTGGTGAGCTTGTAGTGCTTGCCAGGAGTGCGATCGAGCAAGTTCCAGATGGGGGCCAGAGCGGACCAATCAGCCGGCTCGGGCAAGAGCGTCACACGGTCGAGTATTTGCTTTGCGATCGACTTTGCATCAAAGCGGCCCCCATGTTCCACTGCGAGGCTGGTGGCTATGGGATTCAGCTCCAGAGGGAAGCTCACTTGGTTCAAGTTGATTCCGATGCCGACCACGGGCACTCGGACGCCGCTGGGGCTGGCGATCAGCTCAGTCAGTATCCCACCCACCTTTCTCTCTCCGATCAGGAGGTCGTTTGGCCATCGAACCTGACTGTGAATTGCAGCGGCAGCGGCCAGGGCGCAAGCCATGCCCACTAAGTACGGCTTCTCGTGGTCTGAGTAGTCATGAAAGATCAGTGAGAAGGTCAAGGAATCACCTCGGTCGCTGTGCCAGGTGCGGCCAAGGCGGCCCTTGCCAGCTGTCTGGCTATAAGCGAAGACGATCCCGGTGTCTTTCCCCTCTCGCACATGCTGCGACGCGATGGTTTGGGTGCTATCAACTTCGTCCATCTCGACCCAAGGTCCAGAGGGCCCTCTCATTGAAGTTCGATCACTCGATCTCCATGTGAAGTGCCAGCGACGGCGCGGAGTGAGTAAGGGCTCCTACCGAGATGAGCTCCACACCGGTTTGCGCAACTGCCCGTACGGTGTCCAGATTGATGCCACCGCTCGCCTCGAACAGGCACTTGCCCTTGAACCGCTTCACCGCCTCACGCATCATAAATGGGTCCATATTGTCGAGCAACACCACGTCAGCTCCTGCCTCCACGGCTTCCTCGACCTGCTCCAAGGTCTCGCATTCCACCTCGATCTTTGTCATGTGCGAGATGTAGCCCCGAAGGGTCAGAACGGCCTCCTTTATTGAACCGGCAGCCTGAATGTGGTTGTCTTTCAGCATGGCCCCGTCGTAGAGTCCCATGCGATGGTTGTGACCACCGCCGCAGCGGACGGCATACTTTTGCAAGGTTCGGAGCAGCGGAAGCGTCTTGCGCGTGTCGATAATTCGCGCACCCGTGCCCTCTACCTTCTGGACGAACTTGTCAGTGAGTGTGGCGATTCCGCTGAGGTGCATCAGGAAGTTGAGAGCCGTCCTTTCGGCGGTTAGTGCTCGCCGAGCTGGGATGAGACCGCCAATGATGTTCATGCCCCGCTGTATAAATTCGCCGTCAGATCGGTGAACTTCCAGATAGGCTTCCTCTGGATCGGGACCGTACGGCGCGAGAAGGTATTCGGCGATTCCTACACCACACACGATTCCATCGGCCTGAGCCTCGATGCGCCATTTAACCATGAGGTCCGATGGAAGGGCTCCGCTAGTGATGTCGCCACTGCCCACATCCTCGGCTACGGCATCGTCCACGATCATCCACCAGTTCTGCGGTTCAGGCTGCAGCCAGATGCTCACAGAAGGTGTTTACCTTGAATTTTAGGAGTGAAAAAGAAAAACCGCAGCCACATGGCTACGGTCGATTTGGAGCGGGCAACCAGATTCGAACTGGCGACCTATTCCTTGGCAAGGAATCGCTCTACCACTGAGCTATGCCCGCTTGCTCCGAGCGAATATGATACCCCTTGCCGCTTGATCAGTCAAGCTGAAAGCAATGCTCGAATCCCTTGGCCAATCGATCGCTCTCGCCACTCACGCAAACGCCGCTCTCGCGGGCGAGCGGGTGAGTCTCGACATTGCGAGCAACCCGTGGTTCAAAGGAATGGGCAGCCTGCCCTTCTTCACGGGAGATGGTGCGAATAAACTTGGCGACAATCCGGACGAGTGGATCGCGAAATTGTCCGCTCAGGGCTTCACGAGCGCTTTTCTCTGGTTCGAGCCCTACGATGGCAACCCGGAAACTATCAATGGACTCGCCTTTATCGGAGGCACCCGCTGGGCTCCGGTAACGGCTGCTGTTGGCGTGGAGATTGTTTGGCACGAGAGAATCGATGAAGGGCGAGACGCCCAGCCGGAACATCGGAGGCTTGGCTTTCGGGTCTTGCCTGAGCAAAGCTCCGTGCAGGCAGCTCCGGTAGAAGCAATCGAGCATCTGAACCGGGCGCTGGGGGCCATGGCCGCTTTCCAGAAGCGACACTTCCCGGAAGAACCCTTCACAGAGCGCATGTTGCAGCCGGCGCAGGAGATTCTTCGCGGAGCCGCCTCCATCCCGGATGTGGTGTTCAGCCTCTTCCCAGGCGGATATCCGGAGACCTCCTACCGCCTCGCCGGAGCCGTCCACGCCGGGTGGGTGCTGGGAGGCATGGGCTGGTGGACCGACCGCACCATGTCGGAGCCGGAACTCGAATCTGAATTCTGGGCTGTCACTGGCGACTACTATGCGGCGCTCGGCAAAGCTCTGTTTGCCACCTGTCACGTAAAGCTCTAAGCCTCCGGCCTGCTAGTGAGCGTCGAAAGGTTTGATCAAGCGCACTTGATACACGCTGAAGTACATCACTTCAGTCTCAGCCTTCCTAAGCCTGAACCAGGTCGTGTCGATCGCCTCAAGCACTCCAACGTCCTGCCGCTCGGACCCTCCCTGAAGGGAAAACACCGTCACCTTCCGACCCACTAGCTCGCGCAACAATTCCATTGCAAGAGCTTAGCCTATCCCTCGAGTGCGATACGCTCGGATCGTGGCTCAAGGTTCAATAAAGCCAGTGGCCTTCCTCGCCCGTTCCGTTGCGTTCTGTATCGGCCTCGGTGTCGCGGGCGTGGCTTTGTTCATGCTCGCCTTTCGTTTTCCTCATGCATGGATGCCCCTCTTTCTCGGTGCGTTTATGGCGCTTCTGGTTGGCAGCTTGAGCTGGACCCCAAAGGGCTATTTCTTAACCATGTACCAGTCGACGTGGCTCGCCGGGACGTTTGCTTTGTGGATGCTGTCCTCGGCGGTTCGGCTGCCAATCATGCAGGTTCGTAGTCACTACGCGCTGCTAGTGTTCGCGGCCGTAGGGCTGCTTACAACGATGGTCTTAGCGACCGAGCTTCGAAGCAAGGCTAAGCGCGTAGGTTTCTTGCTGCTTGCGATCCTTCTCGTTGGCCTCGCTGTGTCCTACCTTAGCGGACCACCGGGGCGGCTCGACATCATTGCCAGGATCCTCGAAAGACTGGGTGTAACATCGGCTACCGCTCCCCTGATTGTCAGAAAGCTGGGCCACTTCACCCTGTACGGCATCTTGGCTTCGCTCAGCGCAAAGGCATCCCTAGCGGCGGGAAATCGAAAGGTGGACGCCGTTGCATTCGCACTGGCCGTCGTACTCGCCGTCGCCGGATTCGACGAGCTCCGGCAGTCGACCCACCCACAGCGGGTCGGCTCGCCAGTCGACTTGCTGATCGACTTATTTGGGGCAGTGGTGTTTCTTTGCTTTACAAAGGCAACCAAAGGTGTACGCTCCTAGTAGGAGCCTATACATGACACTCTTGGCCATCGCAATCCTAGTAACGCCCTTTCTCCAGCAGGACGCGCTTCAGAAGCCGGTGAGCTTCGACATTCGGGCCTCCCGACTGGCGGTTCTGGTGCCAGAGCTTGCGAGCAAAGCCGGCATGGCGCTCGAAGTCACGCCCCTCGTTGCCAATGAAGTCGTCGCGGTCTCTGCCAAGGAAGTTCCCTTGAGGACCCTCCTCGAAAAGATCGCCGGCGTGGCGAGCGCTGAATGGCGGAAAGAGGGAGAAGTTCTCAAGCTCTACCCGTCAGTGCCGGCTCGCAACCGCGAGTCCAACGAGGAACTGACTCGCCGATTAGAAGACGTGCGGAAGGCAATCGCAGAAAAAGTCAAAATGCTCACGCCCCCGAAGAGCACTGGAAAAGAGTCGCCCGAAGTTCGCGGACTCTCAAACGACGCAGCGATCACACAACTGCTGCGTGGCATCGATCCAACTCCCATCGCTAGGCTAAATGGCGGAGAGCGCGTCGTTTATTCGACAGCGCCGAATGCAATGCAGCGACCCTTTGGCGCGGGCGCCGGAACGATCATTCAGACGATGGTCAACGAGCACAACGCTCAGGTTGCAAAGATTCCCGCAGGAAGCATGGATGCCGAGATGGACAAGATGCCGGACTTCGTGAAGAAGATGATGGAGCGCCAGACACGCAAGATCACAGGAGCTCACAAAGCGCTCTTGGTGGTATCGAAGCCAAATCTGGGAATTCTCGACATGACCTCGCTGGAACTTCGGATTTATGATGCGGATGGCAAAGTGGCTTTCAGCACGAGCAGCACGCTCGGTTTGCCCTTCGCGGGGATGGACATTCCGATCCCAGGCCAGGCTCCTAAGACACCTTTAGCCCAAAAACAGACTCCGATCGCTTACGCCGAAGACTCAAAGGTCCTGATGGAAAACTTCCAGGGCATGAGCTTTTCAGGAGGAAGCATGAAACTGCCTCCAAAGCTGATGGAGAAGCTCCGGCGCCCTGATCTGACGGATCCGCTTTCCTACATGGCGACCGACGAGCTGTTCGCCCTGTCCAAGCTCAAGGGCAAGCCCATCGTCGCCAACGTGCCTGACGAGATAATGGGATCGATCAACATGCTCGTACCGGGCGGAAAGCAGACCGTCGAGTCATTTGAAGAAGACCTCAAGAAGGGTCAAGACGCAATCCTCACCGAGACGGATGGCTGGCTGGTGGTAAAGCCGGCAAAGCCAACCGAATCGCGAGGAAACCGAACCGATCGTGTGGCGCTGACGACATTGATCAAAGCCGCCGTCGATAAAGGCGTGCCTACTCTGGATGACGTTGCGGCTTATGCGCTCACATCCCCTTCGCCCATGGCGGACGGAGTCGGCATGCTCTTCGCTATGGTGCTCGTACCAGGCATGTTCCACCAGGGCATGGACGGAATGACCAACTGGGATGCTCTGCGCTTCTACGGAACGCTTTCGCCCACCCAACGTCAGGCGAGCACCCAAGGATTACGGCTGCCGTTCAATGCCATGACCCCTGCTCAACAATCGATATGGCGCAAAGTGGCATTCGGCGCGGGAGCTGCTATTCGCACTGGCGAGCGGAAGGACGACGAGATGCCGTTCGCTTTCGCCATGCAGGCGATGATGGGCGGTGGAAACGATTACCGCGAAGAAGCGACCGAATTGATGCCCAACGGTTTGCCTCCGGCGGCCGTGCTGTCGTTTGGCTATACCATGCAGCCGATGGCAAGTCCGGTCAGCACCGGCGGAGCCGCGACGATGGGGTTCATGGGCGTCTTGGGTCCAGACGAGCTCGCGCTTTTCAAGCTCTTCAAAGATGACCCCAACATGTCTGCCGTATCCGCATTCATGCCGTCATTGGACAAACTGCGAATCGGGGAGCGGGGGGTCATCACGATGATGCTTCAGCTTCCGCAGGAGGCATTCATCCGCGAAACGCTTTATGACAACAAACTTCCTCAGAATGCGCAGGTAGCGAGCATGACGGACCTGCCTCCGGCATTCCAGAAGCTCGTCGCCGAGCGCCTAGAGGCACTGAAGAAATCACCCTTTGGTTCACTTGGCGCCCTCATGGGAGGCATGGGAAGGGGGCCGATCAAACCCTGATAGGCCCAATGAACTAGCCATTTGAATCCTCTGCGTGCGCTACTCCGTTTATGCATCAAAGCTGGCCCGAGAAGCCGCTTGCTAGGAAAGAAGAAAATGTCATCGACAACCAAAAACATTCTGCTGATCATCGCCTGTCTCTTGGGAGGCTTCTTCGTTCTCAAGGTAGCCCTAGGCATAGCGGCATGGGCACTCGGCCTCTTAGTGCCCGTCTTGGTAGTAGGCGCAATTCTGTTCATTCTCTACGTAACCGTCGGCCGCAAAGCGCTCGGCGGTGGCGGACGAAGAACCCTTCCGTAAAAGGAGGGATCGGAGCATGCGAGGTCCAGCGGCTTACATCCCACCCTCCGATCTTCCCACCCGCCCATCCTCCTGGTACCCTTTCCACCGTGCCCGAGAACCACATAATTGATGTTGGTGCCGTAGAGGCGACCTTCCGAAACTTGGTTCTTCCCATGGGTCTGCGGGTGGATACCGTGCACATCGCAGCGGAGGGACTGCACTTTGAAACGGAGCCTTTTCAGGCAAGCGTCAAGCAGCCTGGGCAGTTCGACGTGTTCGTCGGCGAAGCCGCTTTGTCGGAGTTTCTAAACAAGAAAGCACCCGGCAATGTGCGCAAATTCCGCGTCAAGGCCATCAATGGCAAGCTCGATGTGCAGGCAAGCGTTATCATGCTGATCGAATTGCCGGCAACCGCCCTTTGCACCCTGAAGATCGTAGACAAGCGCTATCTGTACGTCGAGCTTGAAAGCGTAAACGTGATGGGCGCCGGCGCCACGAGCCTCGTTCAGAGTCAGTTGGAGAAGATCAATCCCGTCCTGGACGTTGAGGAGTTCCCGGTTCGAGCCTCTCTCGACAGCGTGCAGATAGTTGACGGTGGCGTGCGCCTGGTCGGAACCGTCGCGCCGCCCTAGCGCACGAACCGCCGAAAGAACCACATTCCGCAGGCGGCGAGTGCCAGGAGCCAAATGGTGACGATGAACAGCGGCCCGGCTAGACTCTTCGGCTTCCCCTGCTGCTCCGCCGCTCTCGCTCTTGACCGCTGCATCACATGCTCTGGCACCAACCTGATCACCAAGGCGACTCCAAGCGGAACCAGAATCAAATCGTCCAGATAGCCGAGGACTGGAATGAAATCCGGAATCAAATCGATGGGACTCAGAGCGTATGCAGCTACGCCGGCAGCTAGCCACTTCGCAATTGCGGGAGTTTCCGGGTCACGGGCGGCGAAGTAGAGCGCGGTGACCTCAGATTTGAGCAGATCTATTTTCTGGCGCAGGTTTGCCAGTGACATTAGACGAGAATGCCGTCCGCTAGCCGCACGATTCGGTCGGCCGCTCCCAACATGCTTTCATCGTGCGTGACCATCACAAGTGAGCCACTGCCTCGTAAGGAATTCAACAGATCGACGACTGCCGCGCCGTTAACATGATCGAGCGCCGCCGTCGGCTCGTCCGCGAAGATCACCCTAGGTCCGCCGAGCAACGCTCTCGCGACGCAAACGCGCTGTCGCTCCCCGCCACTCAACTCATGCGGTTGGCGATGCGCCTTCTCAGCCATCCCAAGTCGTTCAAGCATCTTCATCGCCTCAGCTTTGGGATCCGTGCCCTGTGGATCGGCTAACACGATGTTTTCAACTGCGCTCAGGTAGCCGAGCAGATACGGTTGCTGGAAAACGAAACCGAATTCCCGCAACCGAAGCCGGCTACGTTCCTCTTCAGACATCGTCTTCAAGCTCTTGCCGCCAACCGTGATGTCTCCGGAGGTAGGAGTCTTCAGTCCGCTCAGCAAGTAGAGCAGCGAAGACTTGCCCGACCCGGACGGCCCGAGAATTCCCAAAAACTCGTTCTCCCGAACTTCTAAGTCGATTTCGCGACAGGCGAACACCTCCCGGCCATGATCCATGTATACGAGCGAGGCTGAGCAAGCTTGAATCAAACGAGCCTCCGCTCGACGATGCCAACGGGGTCGAACGATCGGAATCGAAGCACAACCGTGGCAATCGCGACGACCAGGATCGCGAACGGTATCGGGATCGTATAGGCAAATGCGGTCGGGTCCGCGGGATCCAAAGCAAACGATTTTGGCTCCATCATCAGCTTCTGTGCGAGGATGAGCAAGCCGTAGCCAAGCACCATTCCGATCATCCAACCTGCGATGACCACGAGCACCGATTCGACCAACACCCGCCGCAGAAGCTGCTTCTTTGTATAGCCGATAGCCTGCAAGAGCCCGAATTCAACCAGACGCTGAGACTGGTAAATGTTCATCAGCATGCCCATCATGATCGTAATCACAAGGGCCAGCGTTCCGATTACCACATTGAGGATTTGGTAAAGCGTGGCGAACATCTCGCGCGTGTTCTTCTCGATCTGCTGATACGTCCAAACCTGGACGCGCCTTCCCTTGAAGTGCCTCTCCGCCCACGCGTCCAGTTTCGTCTGCTGTTGGACATCCTTCGCGAGAATCATCGCCAAGTCGATAGGAGGGAAGTGGTACTTGCGCAGATACTCGACGGAGGTGAACATGAGCCATCGATCGGTGTCGGCGATCCCCACTACCTTCACGTGCTTTTGCGAGTAGCTCTCGTTCGACTCTGGACTCAAAAGCACCGATCCGATTTTTAGGTTCAGGTTCTTAGCAACAGGGCCGCTGATCACTGCCTCTGGCGATCCCGGGATCGGCAAGCGGCCTTGGATGCCGTTCGAAAGCTGGCGCTTCATATACCAATCCATGTCCTTCTGCTCGAGACCGATCACGACGAAGGGCCACTTACCCACGATGCTTCGAACCTGGTTACTCGTCGCTCGACAGATGATCGCGCGCTCAACGGGAACTGGCGACTCCTTCTTGATCTCCTCGACGATCTTCAACGTCTGCGTCGGGTCGCCCCGAGGGCTGATGCCCAGGAACTCCTTGTTATAGAGGTAGATAACTCTTATCGACAGCGGAATGGAGTTGATCAGCGAGATGATTCCGCAAACCAACAGGACGGCCAGCACGATGACGCCGATCAGCGGAATAGTCTTGCCGGCGTTGCGGACAAGGTAGGTGGTCGGCGCTAGGGGACGCACTAGATGCCGGTCCGCCTGTATCGAAGAAAAATCTCGTCGCCTATCACGTGGTGCTCCAAAAGAGTGTATCTCTGAAGGTTGCCCCGGTCGAACGGTTCACCTTCCGCGATCGTCGGCAGATCGTGGCCGAGCTTGACCTTCGGGGCGATCGTCATGAAGATTTCGTCAGCGAGCTCTTCACGGATGAGCTGCCCATTCAGTTTGCTTCCACCGAGAACGAGGAGCCGCTTGACGTCCTCCTCTTGCCTGAGATGCTTCAGCAGTTGCTTTAAGTCGACCTCGTCGATGCCGAACCTGATGAGATGTGGTTCGAACCCCCTCCCCTGCCCCTCCCCCCCTGAGGGGGGAGGGGTTCCCAGTTCCCCTCCCCCCTCCGGGGGGGTGGGATTAGGGGAGAGGGTCCGTGATTCCGGCATGGCAACAAACGACTCTCCACCCGTCAAAAACCGGGACTCCAGCGGAACATCGCCGGAGCGCGTCACCACGATGCGTTTCGTGCTCTGCGGATTCCACGCCAACGGCGTTACGCGCAGGGTATGCGCCCCCAGCATCACCGCGTCCACCTGCCGCTCGATCCGCTTCATCAGCACGTGGTCGACCTTCGATCCGAGGTCCTGAACGCTCTCATTCCGGTCGCCACTCACGATGCGCCCGTCGATAGTCATCACCATGTCGATCACAACGTTGGGGCGATCCACCGGAGCCCGCGGGTACTGCAGGAAGGCGTAAATGTCGATGCCGCCACGCGCCAACTCCTCCTCCACCGCCTTGCGGAGCACGTGATACTTCTGCTCCGCATACCGCTCGCCGCCAATGAAGAAGCAAGGCACGTGCGTCACGCCCTGCTCGTACGCCGGTTCGTTGAAAGGGATAATCCTGTCAGCGTAAGTCTTCTTGGCTATCGTCTGTTCCAGAGCATCAAGGTCGCAGATGATCCCGAGTGCCAGTTGGATGAGCACATCTGGATCGTCGATGTCGCGACCTTCTTCCCAATAGGCTCGATAGATTGCCTCAACCAGAGCGTCAGCGGATCCCTCGTCCTTGGCGTACTCCACCGCCAGATGCGCGTTGTGCGTGCGCATTTTTGGGTTGCGCTGCACCTTGGGGATATCTGTCTGCTCGGCCCAAACGTGCAGGTCGAGCCGGCTCGGCATTCCAGGCTGACCCGTCAGGCGCTCCTCTTCCCACAGGTTATCGGGATGGATTTCGAACGGGCACCAGTCGATCTCGACGCCAAACTCGCGTTGAAGCCGCCGCGCCTGCAAGAACCCCACCCAGCACCAGGCGCAGTTGAAATCGTGTGCCACGGGTATCGTCAGCGCCATGTCCCGATTGTGTCCTACGCTCCTTCTAGGTTGCCTATGCATCGGGTGCTCGGGGCAGGATGTGGTTGGCCGTTGGAAGGGCGCCTGGCCCTATCCAGGAGCCGAAGACTGTCGCACACAATTGATGGCCGGTAGCCGCTTCGATCTTGTCTGCGCCAATAACGCATGGGTCGGAGTTGGCAAATACACCCAAGAAGGGGATCGGCTGCGGTTCAGTTTCCGGGCGTTAACCAAAAACGGCGAGGTGATCAAGAATCCCGAAGCCGTCGAATACGTCTTTTCCGGACGGGGCAACGAAATGACGATGAGCCTCCCCGAAGGAGCGCGCAACTGGACTTGGAGTCGCATCTTGCCTGGCGAAGACGCGCAGCGGTAGCCTAGCCGCCCATCGCCTTCTCGATCGCGCTCGTAACCGTTCCCGGGTCCGCGCCGATCTGGAACCACACGATCTTGCCGTCTTTGCCGATCAGATATTGGCTGGGCAACGACTCGATCTTGTATGAGCCATTCGCCATCCCCGCGAAGTCATGGTGAATCGGATACTTGGACGTCCGCGACTTCGCGAAAGCCTGAAGATCACCCGGCGTCTCGTTCGAAACCGCCAGCACATCGAACCCCTTGTCCTTGTACTTCGCGTACATCGCATCGATCTCCGGCTCGATCATCTTGCAAGGTCCGCACCAGGTGGCCCAAAAATCAATCAGCACCACTTTGCCCTTATAGTCGGCAAGGCTAACCTTCTTATCCGTGCCGACTGTCTGGACCGTGAAGTCAGGTGCCACGTTGCCGAGCTCCAGGCCAACGACTTCGTTGCTGCAAGAGATCATCGCTCCAGCGGCCAGGCATGCGCCAATCGCAAAAATCAACGATCGTGCTTGGCTCTTCCTATTCCTGATCGGGTTCAACTTGAGCACATTATATCGGCTTGAGGAACCAAGCGTTGATCCTTCGGCCGCTGTTGGCGTTGCTGCTATAGTCCTATGTCGCACCACGTCCGGGCAGAGCAAGGAGCTGAACACATGTCATTAATGCTAATTTGTTTTGCTATTGCGGGCCAGAGTTCGGGCGCAGATTTCGCACTTACTCGTGGAGCCACGTTTGATGCAAGAAACGCCGGGGTTATCGACGCTTTGGCGATCGTGAGGCCGATTAAGCGCTTAAGCCCTTCAGAAAGGCTGAGCACATCTCAGGGGCATGCTTCAGCCAGGCGGTACATCGTAGACGAGGTCAGCGTAGTTAGTTCAAACAAATTCAGTTCGGGACAGAGGCTGCTAATGGTAGCGGCCATGCCGGGCCATTCGGACTCGCTGTACCAATTGAAGAGTGACAAGACCTACCTCTGCATGCTGATGCTTCAGAAGGAAGGCAAGTTGCTCAATCCCGATTCTTTTGGAGCGTTTGCCCGCTTAGACAAGGACAGGTTGACAGCCGCACCCTCCTTTACAAGTTGCGCAGCAAGTAGATCAGATGAGGTCAGCCACTTGCTTGCTTTTCCCACAAGCGCAGGAAATGTTATCGCTTCAGGTTCGCCGCAGCTTGACGTTCTCGCCAATGTCATCGAGTGCTTGAAGAGTGCTGACGATGTGGAAACCCGTCGTATCTGTGACTTTCTGAGACCCAAGAATTCAAGGCCGCCAAACTTAGTAGGCTACCTGGAGCAGCGAATATCTCCAGACACAGAGCTAACTTCAGAGATGAAGCGAATTGCAGCCGCGTCCACTCCGTTTAAAAAGGCCCGAATACTGCAGGTGCTATTAGACTGGCGAATACTTGGAACGCAGCAGATGTTCGTTGACGCTCTAATTGAAGCCTCGACCGACGCGAATGCATTCCAAGATGAAACAGACGATCTCGGCTCCGTTAGTCTCACGGTCAGTCCGAGAGATGACCCTAACTTCGAGCAGATGATTCCACGTCTCGAATCAAACCGCTGGGCAGACATAGTGACTGCATCGCGCAGCCCACGGATCCAGGCATTTTTCCTTAACCATTTCGGCGGATTGCCCGATGAAAACCGACTGAGGAAGCTGGCAGCACTTGTGCGGTCGACGGATGCGGATGTGCAGCTTTCCGTCGCTTGTTTCCTTAGTAGAGCACTCAAGGAGCCCGAAATGGAGCCGAGGGCAGAAATCATTAAGGGCGTCCAAACATACGTGAACATGAACGAGATAGCAGCCTTCTGGAGCAAAAGGTTTAAGCTCGATGGATAGCGTTCAACCCTTGTTCTGCCCTTTGTAAATGGGGATGCCGAAATACTCGAGACGCTCCCATGGAAACTTCATCGGGTCGCTCTTTCGACCAGGCGGTTGGGCGATGTACTCGTGGCTCACGATCTGCTTGATACAAAAGCGCCGCTTCATCGATCCGATGATCCCCTGCAAAGCGCGAATCTGCGCCTCCGGATACTCCTGCTTTCCGTCGTTCAAATTTACAAGCTCGATGCCTATCGAGTAGTGGTTCAGGTTCTCGCGCCCCGATGCATCCTTGCTCACGCCTGCGTGCCACGCCCGGTCGAAGGTGGAGACGTTCTGCACGATCGAGCCATCGCGGCCAATCGTGAAGTGCGCGCTCACCTGGCTCTCCGTCCGCTGAAACGCGGCAGTAGTGTTTTCCAGCGTCGGAATAACCGTTGAGTGAACCACGATGGTATCAACCACTGATCCCTCGGGCCTCTTGTTAAAGTTTGGAGATTGAATCCACCATATATTCAAGTAGCCCGGATCCTTCCAAGGCGTTGGCATCGGCATTCTCGGGTCGGGCACATAGCCGACGATCTGGCTGGGCACATCTTGCATGAGCACCCATCCGAGGGCGAGGCTGAAGACGGTTACCACCGCCCGTTTTTACCTTGGAAGCCCGAGAACCTTTACTTGGCCTTCGCCAAAGCGGCTTCCGCCGCCCGCTTAATTTGGCCCCGTCGATCCTTGATGTTCACCGCAGCGGTGAACAGGTCCGCGTTAGCCTTCGCATCCCAGGCCGCCAATGCGTTGATCGCGTTCACGACGACCTGAATCGGAGCCTTATCGTTCACCAGCGATCGCAGCCTCGCCGTCGTAGTCGCCTCCTGAGGAAGCTTGCCGAGAGCTTGAACGGCGGCGGCGCGCCTGGCAAAGTTCTCTGATTCGAGCTGAGCGGTCCAGAAGGAGCGCAGCTCCGGCTTCGCTAGGTTGCCCAGTGGCGTGACATTCTGGAACACCGGATCGCGGCCCATATCCTTTGAGAAGAGTTCGACGGCCAGCGCGATGCTTGCCTCAGTCGACTTCTCCAAAAGCCGCCGAAGAGCCTCAGCCCGATCGGGAGCGTTGGAGGCGAATCGGGCAATCACCGGCAGCTCTGCTTCGGTCCAATGCAGGTTGGGAATCTGCCGCAGGAACCGGTGCTCGGGATCGAACACGACTGCCGCAGGCTTTGTCGTCAATTGCCACTTGAATGTTTCCTCAGCCTTCGTCAAATGAACCGGCTGCGAAACTCGGATCCCGCCTGAGCTGATGAAGTCCACCGTAGCCGGAATATCGTAAATCGGCGTTCCATCGGAGGTGTCCTGCAACTGCTTCACCGTCAGAGCCAACCCATCCCCAGCCGTAAACGACCACGTGTAATCCAACACCGGATGTCCAGGCTTCTCGATCCATTGCGCCCAGAAAGGCTCGACATTGATGCCCGAAGCCTCTGTCATCGCCCGCCGCAATTGCGCGCTCTCGACCGGCGTGTGCCGCCACTTGGTCAGATACTGCTTCAGCCCTTCAAAGAACGCCTCGTCTCCGAGGTACTGCCGCAGCGTATGCAGGATTGCCCCTCCCTTGGGATAAGAGTGCGAGTCGAACATGGCGTCCCCATTGGGATACATCTTCGTCGACAGCGGCCGCTTATAGCGGGAAGCTTCGCCGAAGTATCCGCGCATGTTTCCGTCGATCTCGTACTGGTAAGAGACCTCGCCGCGACTGTGCTGGAAGTACATCGCGTCCATGTAAGTCGCGAAGCTCTCGTTCAGCCACGTATCGCCCCAGTTGTAGCAGGAGACCAAGTCACCAAACCATTGATGCCCAAGCTCGTGCGAGTTGAGACTGTCCATGTTGAAATAGCCCGCTCGCGCCTCGGTAAGGCTGCCCTCGCCCAGGGTCGTTGCTGAGACGTTCTCCATGCCCCCGCCGAAGTCGTACATCGCGTTCTGCGCATACTTCGGCCACGGATACTTCACACCCACGCGATTGGAGAAGAAGGAGAGCATGTCCTTCGTGTGTCCGAAGGAATCGTCGATATAGATCCCCTCGCCGCGCGGCACCACGTACCAGAGATCGACCCCCTCCCATTTATCTTTCTTGATGTCGAAGGGTCCGCCCACAAGGCTCAATAGATAGGTGGCGTGCGGCTGCGTCATCCGCCAGGTGTAGGTTTTCTTCTTCTTGTCCGCGCTAGTCTTGGTCGAAACCAGCACTCCGTTGCCCACCACGTCCCACTCGGCGGGAACAGTCGTCCGCGTCTCGCTGGTGGTGAAGTCGTTCGGATAATCCCACGTTGGAGCCCATTGAGAGTTGTAATTCGTTTCTCCCTGAGTCCAAAAGCCGACACGGGTAGGGCTCTGATTTGCAGGAGTCGGCTGAATCCAGTGCCACCCACCGCCAGCCCCAAACGGCCGACCCTTCGCATCCTTCCCGGTGTACGAGATCGCGATCTTTACCGGAGTCCCCTTCTTCAGGAGCCCGGTGGTAATCAGCAGGTCGTTACCATCGCGACGGAAACGCACGTTTTTGCCATCGAGCGTAACCCGGCTGATTGTCAAATCCGAACCTGCATGAAGCAACACTTCCGTGATGCCACTGCGCAACGGGCTCAGCGTATTCGTAGATGTCCCAACGATCGTCTTGTTCGGATAGTCGACGTCGAGGTCCACCTCGAGGTGCTGAAGATCGCACGTGCGATCCGGCGAATAGTGCAGCGACGCTCTCGGCGGCAGGAAGGGATTCTGCTGCTGGGCAGGGGGCGCGCCCGTAAGGGTCAGCGCGATAAGGGTGAGGGCGATCATGTCTTGCCTGAACGCTACCCGTTCTCAGGCATTGAACTGAGGCAGCCACTCGCCCACGTTCAAATTCTGCGTCGGCGAGCTGCTCACAACCGAGCGCGTAACGGTCAAAAACGCATCCACCACCTGAGGATCGAACTGGCTGCCCTTACAACGCAGCAACTCTGTAATCGCCTCCTCGTGGTTCAGGCGCTTTCGATAAGGCCGATCATTGGTCATGGCATCGTAGGAGTCGATGACCGCCACGATTCGTCCGCTCAAGGGAATATCGATCCCGCACAGCCCCTGCGGATAACCCGTGCCGTCCCAATTTTCGTGGTGAGTGAGCGCGATCTCGTGCGCCATGTTCATCACCGGCTCGCCCGATCCCTGCAGAATGCGCGCCCCTAAGAAGCAGTGCCCCTGCATGATCTTTCGCTCCTCCGCCGTCAGCTCACCAGGCTTCATCAGAATCGCATCCGAAACCGCGATCTTCCCGATATCGTGCAAGAGCGCCGCGACTTCCATCGCATCCGCAAACTCGGGAGGGCTGCCCAATTCCTTGGCTACCATCCGCGCTAGCTTTCCAACCCGCTTCGTGTGCTCGCCCGTAATGTCGTCCCGCGAGTCCAGAGCCGCCGCAAGCCGCTCCAAGACGTCTCGCCTGGCCTGAAACAGCTCGGCGGTACGAAGCCGAACAATCTCTTCGAGCCAGGTCTTTTGGCGGGACACTTCCAGGAAAAGCTGATGCGCCGAGAGCACATTCCGTACCCTGAGGATCAGTTCGGTGTCTTCCGAGCCCTTCCGGAGAAAGTCCGCCACGCCCGCTTCCAGGGCAGATCTTTGAATGCTAGGATCGTCTCCACCCGTCAGCATGATCACCGGCGTATGATCCGTCGCGCCCTCGTGCTCGCGACACATGCCCATCACGCGCAAGCCATCGGAGGGAGGCAATTTGTAGTCGATAATGAGCAATTCGGGCCGCTCGCGAAGGAAAACTTCGACGACGCCTTCGGGTCCGGTGATGGCCGATACGTTCCAGAATCCGGCCCTGCGCAGCGTGCGGCAAAGGATATCGCGCATATCCGGATCGTCATCGACGATCAGTATTCGCGACGCTGCGATATGATCTGCCAAGTTGTTCACGAGTCTCCAGCCGCGCTAGGCTATACACCTATTACTTATATAACGGTCGCCGCGTTCCCGATCTGTACCGCTATTTTCACCAGGTAGTCGCGCATTTATGGGACGGCATACGCGTGACAGCAAAAAGACGTTGCAACGGCCTCAAGTCATGCCTGCTCCCGCCCCGCCGTCATAATCAAGAGGAATGTCCGACAAGGTCAGAATCGTTACGCTGGGCTGCGCCAAAAACGAAGTCGATAGCGAAGAAATCGCCGGCGTGCTCAGGGGCGCAGGTTTCGCCATCGATGGAGCGTCCAAGAACACGGACGTCACGATCATCAACACCTGCGGCTTCCTGGAATCCGCGAAAGCAGAGTCGATTCAGGCTATCAAAGAAGCCATCCGCGAGAAGCAGGCAGGGCGTACCGGCCGTGTCATCGTCGCCGGCTGCCTCGCCCAGCGCATGGGAGCCGAACTGACCCGGCTGGCTCCAGGGGCGGATGCCTATATCGGTGTTGGGCAGATGGGGCGGTTCGATTCGATTGTTAAAGAGGTCCAAGCCAGTCGAGAGCAGATGCTCGATGTAGCGCCACCCCATCACCGATGGGCGGATGTTCAGACGAGGGCTCGATCTGGGCAGCCTTGGAGCGCTTATTTGAAGATCAGCGAGGGCTGCGATCACCGGTGCACCTTCTGCACGATCCCTTCTTTCCGAGGCGGACACCAGAGCAAGCCGATCGAGCGGGTGCTACAAGAGGCGCGTCATTTGGCTGCCACGGGTGCCAAAGAGATCAATCTGATCGCCCAGGATGTCACGCAATACGGCTTCGACCTCTACAAAGAATTCACCCTGCCGAAACTGCTAAGGGAATTGAACGCAGTTGAAGGCCTCCAGTGGATTCGGCTGCTCTACTTCTATCCGAACCGTCTGACCGATGAAGTCATCGAAACGATGGCCTCTTGCGAGAAGGTCTTGCCCTACATCGACATCCCTCTCCAACACGCCCATCCCGATACGCTGCGACGCATGAAACGCCCCTGGGATGGAGAGCGGTATCTCAAGGTCTTCGACAAGGTCCGAGCCGCGATGCCCGACTGCGCGATCCGCACCACCTTCATTGTCGGCTTCCCCGGCGAGACCGAGGAGGAGTTTCAGTACATGCTGGACTTCACCGCCTCCGCCCGACTCGACCGTGTCGGCGCATTCGTCTTCTCTCGCGAACCCGGAACTCCCGCTCACGATATGGAGGGGCAGGTGCCTTTCCGCGTAAAGCGCCAGCGATATGACCGGCTCATGACGCTGCAGCAGGGGATTTCTACCGAGATCAACGAGAGCTGGATTGGGCGGGAGCTGGATGTGCTCATCGAAGATGAACGGCAGGGGTGGCTGATTGGCCGCAGCCATCGAGACGCTCCTGAAATTGATGGCATGGTCTTTGTCAGGGGCAAAGCCGAGCGCGGCGAGATCACCAGAGTGAAGGTCACCGATGCCGAGCCTTATGATCTTTATGGTCAGACGCTTCGATTCCAGAGCGTCGCTGGAAGGCGCACCGCCCTCCGCATGGCCGAGCCCGCCCGCCCGCTATAGCCTATGCCATTCGAGCCGCTGCAGACCGACGAAAAGCTCGACAGCCCTGTCCCGCGTAAGCCGGATATGGATGCTCAGCTCCTGGCTGGCTGCACGGGCTTCGTGCTTGCTTCCATCGGCAGCTATGGGCTTTCGATCTGGCCGTTCTTTACCGGTGGCGATGTCTACCGTGCGCAAGGGCTTTTGACGGCTTGCCTGATGGGCTTCGCGCCCGCGACGCTCTACGGCGCGCTACTCGTGCGCCGATTCGGGCTTGCAGGGGCTTGCGGGTTCTTTGCGGGAGCGATGGCAACGGCTCTGTTCCTGATCTTCCGCCTGCAACAGCTCTTCATGGCCGCCCAAATGAAGCCCGAATTCGCCCCCGATTACCCCTCGATCATGCCGTACATCCTGGCGGGTGCCTGGGTCGTGTGGGCGGCTTTGGTGGGGCTGCTGTTGATGCCAAAGGGTGAGCTGCCGGGCAAGAATGAGTGAATGCCTTCGAGTCCAACCTGCCCACATACCGATGCTTAGGTTTGCGAGGCGCGGACGGTGCCCTGACTGACGCGGGTCTCATAATCAAACGTGAGCGGAGGCTTTGTCAACGCGGTTCTCCTGCAGCGCGATCGAGTGCCAAGCTTTGACGTTCACCCGTTTTCCGTTCCTTCCATTCGGCACTTGAGCGAGCTCGAGCTTCATCCATCGGTTACGTACATCGTCGGCGAGAACGGGACCGGCAAATCGACCCTGGTCGAAGCTATTGCCGTCGCAGCGGGCTTCAATGCCGAGGGTGGCAGCAAGAATTTTAATTTCACGACCATGGCGAGCCATTCGGAGTTGGCCGAATTTCTCACGTTGCGCCGTTGCGGTCGCAGGGAGAGGAACGGGTTCTTTCTGCGGGCGGAATCATTCTATAACGTTGCCTCTGAGGTGAAGCGATTGGACGATGAAGATAGGGCCAGCGGCGGCCCCAGCTTGCTCGCTTCTTACGGTGGGAAGTCGTTGCACGACCAGTCGCACGGGGAATCGTTTCTGGCACTCATCAAAAACAGGTTTGGACCGAACTCGCTGTACCTGTTGGACGAGCCAGAGTCGGCCCTCTCACCTTCGCGACAACTCGCGCTTCTAAAGCTGATCCATGAGTGTGTGACGAAAAAAGCTTGCCAGTTCATTATCGCCACCCACTCCCCGATCCTCATGAGCTATCCGGAGTCGACCATGTACCTGCTCGATGAGAACGGAACCACGACCACCACCTGGCAAGAGACCGAACACTACCAACTCACAAAAGCCTTCTTGGATCATCCAAGGGCATTCTTGCGACATTTGCTGGAGTGACTGTTGATCCTTGCTGTGATCTACTCCGCCTCTGTCGCCGTAACACCATTACCTCCCCCATCTGAAAGACTTCTCGGACTTTCAAACTCCCCCAAAACCTCGAAGAGGTTCCGCCGGCAAAGCCCAGAGTTGCGATTTCAGGACCTACCCTAGGTTCGACACCCCACCTCCCAAACCTCGAAGAGGTTCCGTCTGCAAAAGCCCAGGGTTGCGACTCCGGGAGCTACCCTGGGTTCAACATCACCCGCTCCCCTACCTCGAAGAGGTTCCGTCCGCAAAGCCCAGGGTTGGGACTCCCGGAGCTACCCTGGGTTCGACATCCCCCGCTCCTCTACCTCGAAGAGGTTGCGTTCCGCTAGGGCGCCACGGGTTCAGGAGGGACATCGGCAAGGCAGCTCAACCACCAATCATAGGCCTCTTTCGCAGACTCCCCAACCGTATGCCCCCACCCTTGAATCTCCGGGGTCTGATCCTCCCGCAAAGCCATGATTTCTTCGATGAACCTATTCGTCCACGCCGCAAGGTGGCAGGCACCGCCCCTGGCATAGGGCTGCTCCTGATCGTGCAGAACGCGCAAACAGACATCGTGCGTTGCCTCATCCCACTGCGGACCACTTCTGCTGAGGTACGCAAGGCCCCACAGAGCCTCACCGCGCACCTCTAGGCAAGCGGACGAATCCTGATACAGGGATATGAACCTCGGGACATCGTCGAAGCCGCCAACCTGGCCAGCCATTGCTTCGACTACCCACATCCCGTACCGGAGCACCTTGTGTCTCTCGATCTCACGCCAGAAGAAGGCATTCTTCCACGGTGGGTCAGTCTCATAAATCGAGATGAGCCATAGTAGGCGTCGCCGGACGCTCAGCCAGTCGTCTTCGCCATCATCCAGAGCGGGAGGCAGAAGTGTCTCGTATATCCACTTCGCAAGTTTCGGAGAGACATGTCTTTCCTTCCAAGCAAGAAGCTCCGTACGCTCCGAGCGGGAAAGCATCCTCAGCGCCTTCCGCAGGCCATTGCGGCGTTCCCCGCCAAGCACCCATTCCATCACTTGGGGCGAATTTCGAGTTGCGAGTTTCGAATAATGCTCCGCAACGGAAGCAGGCATCGGTGCAGTAAAGAACGTCTTCAATTCAGCCTCGGACATCCTCCGAAACCGCGCCGTCCTCCACTTCCAACCTTGCTTGGCCACATCCGAGTCTACTCCGCCAGATGCTGCACCCGACAATCTCCTCGAATGCTAGCTAGAAAGACTCGAACAGAGCCAACAGCTCCTCAATGGTCTGGCAACTGCGGATTCGCTTTATAGAAATCCGCTTCTTCCCCCTAGCCTCACAAGGCTCTCCACGAGCTCGACCATTTCGGGCGGAGCCGCCAATTCGGTATCAAAAAATGGAGCGTAAGCTCCCCAACCGCGCCCGATCGAACGGGCCGTTACGTCTAGGGGCAAAGAACTGCGCTCGAAAAGCTCACCAAGGCCCCGGATGCTCTCCGAAATCCTGCCCTGAGCGAACCGAGCAATTTCGAGGTCAATCAAAAGCTCCAAGCGCCGGCGTTCGTCGTGGCTCG
>JBGGMI010000213.1:0-2750 GCA_041288075.1 Fimbriimonas sp. | reverse complement strand
CAATCTGCGTTGCACCTTCGAATGTGACGAGCCCGCTCCGATTTTCGACAACGTGAGCGCCACGCATCTCTACCGCATCGCCCAGGAATCGGTGAGCAACGCGAGCCGCCACGGCAAGGCGAAGAACGTCGCGATCCGTCTCTCCGCCACGCCGCGCGAGGTCTCTCTTTCCATCGCCGATGACGGCGTGGGCATCCCGCTGCAGCTCACCCGAGCCAAGGGCCTGGGCCTCGGCATCATGCAGTACCGCGCCCGGATCATCGACGCGCAGTTCTCCATCGCTCCCCAACCCCACGGCGGCACCCTCGTGCGCTGCTACTTTGCTCAAGCCTCATGAACGCAACCTCCGATTTGACGACCACCAAGACCTCCCGCGTCCTTCTCGTGGAAGACCACGCGATGTTTCGCGAGCAACTCGCCCAACTCATCAGCCAGGAGTTCGGCATGGAGGTCTGCGGCCAGACCGACAACATCCGTGACGCCCTCACGATGGCGCGCAACGTCCAGCCCGATATCGCCATCATCGACATCACCCTCAAGGGATCGAGCGGACTCGAATTGCTCAAGGACTGGAAAGCCCAGGGCATGAAGTTCCCGACGCTCGTCCTGTCGATGCACGAGGAATCGCTCTACGCCGAGCGTGTCCTCGCCGCCGGCGCCCGCGGCTACATCACCAAGCACGAAAACTCCGAGACCCTGCTCCGGGCCATCCAGCGCGTGCTCGAAGGCAAGACCTACCTCAGCGACGAGATGATGGAGAACCTCGTCGGCAAGATGGCCGGGCGGAACGCCGCCACCTCCCCCGTCGAGCGCCTCGCCGACCGGGAACTCGAAGTCTTCCAGCTCATCGGCGCCGGTCGCACCACCCGTGAGATCGCCGAATCGCTGAACCTCGGCATGACCACAGTGGATACCTATCGGACGCGGATCAAAGACAAGCTCGGCCTTTCCAGTGGAACGGAGCTCATCAAGTTCGCCTCGCGGTGGGTGATGGAAGGGGCTTAGGCTCCCAAACCTCCTCCTCGCCCATCTTTCTCGTTCCTCGAAAGGACCGTCACCCCTTACTGGTAGGGCGCATCGGTTGGAGTGAAGTCGCCGCGGGCCGCTCATCCTCGAGCCTGAGGGAGGCTTCAGGGCATCAGAGATCCTGAGATGCCCAGAGAACGCGGCTCCTCCCGGCATTAGCTTCTCTTAATTTGGAATCAGACTCGCAGGAAAGGGAATCCGGGCCAGCGGCGCGGGTCGTGGCCACCATCCTTTCGGAAGCGTGCCAACTTTTCAAAACCCGCGCCAACCCGCGCTGGCGAGCTCTTCCGTCAGCATTCCCTCTGTAAACCACTTTGCATACGTATAAACACCTGACACTCAAATGCTGTGTAGTGCTGCACGCTACATGTCAAGTAAGGGTGCCTCACAGAGGAGAGGCAGGCCCCCTGCTACGTAAGCGCACGCACACTATGAAAACCTCTTCCAAATCTGCATTCACTCTCGTTGAGATCATGATTGTCGTCGCCATCATTGCCTTGCTGGCGTCCATCGCTGTTCCCAACTTCCTACGGGCTCGTAAGCGCTCGCAGGCCACCCGTATCCTCGAAGACCTTCGCGTCATCGACTCAGCCATCGACCAATACGCCATCGAAAACAACAAGGCCGGCGGCGCAAACTGCAACTGGACCGACATCCAGGTCTACCTCAAGCGCGGCTCCGTCCTCTACAACTCCGGCGGTTCCGATCTCCTCGGCAACTTCTACGTCGGTTACTCGGTCGACTCGATCCCGAAGCTGCGCTCCACCACCTACCAGAAACTCTCGGACGTCGCTCCGCTCGACTTCTGGTCGCCGTTCTACCCGTAACAGAGCGCGGGCTGACGCTCGCCGCTCCGTCGGATATCAGATTCCATTTCAATCCCCCGGCCTGGTCCCAACCCAGCCGGGGGATTCTCTTTGCCCAAATCCTAGTCCCGGCCACCGTCCGCGAATTGCACCGCCTCCGCGTAAACCGCCAGGACAATGCACCCCGCTTCGCTGATCACACTATGACTCGTCCCCGGCGGATTGATCGTCAGTGTCCCTGCGGTGCTGATCCCATTCTGGTCCCGCTGCGAACCCGCCAGCACGATGATGTGCTCGAATCCCGGATGCGCGTGCAGCGGAACCCGGCTCGTCTCCCGATACCTCAACAATGCCGCCGTCGGCCCCCTCACTCCATTCCCGTACAGCCGATGAATCTCCACCCCCGGCTTGAACGGCTCCCACGCAATCTCATCCGCGCGCTCCGCGATCCGAAATAGGTCGCTCAGCACGATGCGTTTGAACTTCGGAGCATCTTCGGGTTGCAAATCAGGATCAGTTTCCACAGTCGCTCCACCCTAGGCGGCCCCGCGAATTTTGGGACAATTTTCTGCGTCCACTTTTCACGCACTTCACTTTGATTAGCTTTGATTCACTTGGATTTACCCAGGTGAAGGTCGGTCCTGGTTCTCCAGCCTCTGGTCACAACCGAATCCCAGCGTGCCACCTTGATCCACCTTGACCACCCTCTCGTACCCAAGCTCCCCGCCAGTCCTCGCCCGTCCGGCTCCGGACCATCGGACCTTGGGCACGCACTTGTCTGCGAAGCTCCAGCTTCGATCGCTCTCGCAAGAATTGTCACGGGCTGATTCACTTTGATTTACTTGGATTCGCTTGGACCCAGACCGGAACCAAGGGCCCACCTCATTCTCCAACCTCTTGTCACAGCCAATCAACTAA
>JBGGMI010000212.1:0-9943 GCA_041288075.1 Fimbriimonas sp. | reverse complement strand
GCCCAGATGGAGGATCGGAATTGATCGCTTGGTTTAAGAGGAAGGCAGAACGTTGATTCGCGTCGGCATCGTAGATGATCACAAGGTCGTAGTGACGGGGCTCAAAGGCATCTTGGAGTTCGATGGCCGGATCCGGGTGGTTGGTACCGCTCACGATCTTGCCGGCGGCAAAAGGTTGCTGACCGAGCATTCGCCGGACGTACTGGTCCTGGACGCGAGAATGCCCGACTCGCGGGGGCTCATGGAAATTCCCGATCTGAGGAAGCTAAGCCCCTCGACCCGCGTCCTGGTGCTCACGGGATATGGAGACGTTGCCCTGCAGCAGGCGCTATCCTTCGGAGCCGACGCACTGTTGACTAAGGAGCTTGCATCGGATGTCATCGTCGATACGATCTGCAGTTGGTTCCCTGCGGCAGCGAACTCTCTCGAGAATTTGAGCGAACGTGAGAAAGAGGTCGGCAGGCTGGCCGCCGGCGGATTGACCAACAAGGAGATCGCCGAGAAGCTGTTCATCAGCGTTAACACGATCAAGACGCATTTGGCTCGAGTGCTGGAAAAACTGGATGTGCGAGATAGAACCGAGCTCGCCCGCAAGTGGCCCGAGAGGATCTAGTAAGGCTCTTTTGTGTCTTCGCTGCCAATGGCCGCACGTCGCTGAATAAAGGGTCTCAAATCGCGTCACAACTCCCCAAGGGACGGATATGGCCGGGAATAGCTCCAAGGCCGCTGTGGCCCGGCCACCTAACCCGCCAGAAGCTATTCCGAGCCGGGCAGGCTAGTTTTTGACCGCGCAGCCGTAAGGTCTTACCGTGGTGATGGTGAGTGGTTTGCCCGCAAGCGCTTCTTCGAGGGCCAGCTTCAAGTAGTTCTTGGCCCTAAACGGGTCGCGTTTTGGACTGTCGTCGATCGCGCCGTTGTAGCGCAGTCGGCCGCAGGAACAGAGAAGGCCAGTGCCGGCTGGCCGATGACGGCGGTGGGCTGCGCGGCAGGCGCCTGCATGAAGAGCGCTAGAGTTGCGAAGAGTGCTGTCATGTTCGTCTCCGTGGCACTACTTGGGTTTGAACGGTGCTTCGATTAATATTGTTTCATTGGTTTCGTCCCATTTAGTTCCTTTAGGAGCCTGGAGCACGCCCCTAAGCATGGTGGGATCTTTCTGGAGGAACTGTGAGCGCTTAAGCCCAATCCAGATCTGGCCATTCCGCTCCTCGATCCGCTGGGGCCACGCATGTTCGATCGTGCCCATGTCAAGCGGATAGAAGGTGGGCAGGAATGTAGTCTTCTCAAGCGGCTTCGGTGGCGTGACTTTGATGACAAAGCCTCCCTCAATGATGTCGGCTTCGGCTTTCCAGCCTTCGACCGGCTTGGGAACGCTGGCCTCCACCGCAAACAGCCGATCGCCCCACATGCTGCTGTTCATATCCTTTTGGGCAAGCGTGACGGTCTTCTTCAGGTTCGCGCCTCCGGGAATGCAGGAGTCTTTGCATGCCAGCCAGTCGGCTTTGACGCGAATGGTTACGGGGCCTACTCTCGCTTCGGCGGGCGCGGTGATCTTCGTGAGGATCATGGTCGAGCCCTCGAAGCCGTAAGTGACCAGGTCTTTCTCCGTGAACCGGCTCGGCACGCCAAACATGGGTTCGCTTGCGGACCAGCCGGGAGGAAGGGTCCACGTCAGCGTCGTCGGTATGCCGGAATCTCCCGGATTCGCCCAGTAGACGTGCCAACCCGGGTCGGTACGCAGGATGACCGACATCAAAAAGGGCTTGCCAGGCTGCGCTAATTGGACGGCCGAGACAAGCTCAGCCTTCACATGTTCGCCCGTCGCCTGGGCGACAAGGCACACCAATGCCAGCCCCGCTAACATACTCTTGCAGAGACGGTCGAGGGTCGGAGAAGTTCAAGCGAGTTGGTCATTCATGAAATCTGACATACACTGAGATCATTAGTGACGCTTTCTTTATGCACAGCGGCAGATTTTTGATGCTGTCGTGGCTGGAGCAGCGTCTCAATAAAGAAGAGATGATGGAGCGCGGGATATCTCGTATACAGATGATCCGGTGGCTGCCCGGTTGGGTGGACACGATAATACGCGACGCCAACGGCGCCAATGCCGGGGCTCGCGTGCGTGTGCATGCGGGCCCCGGTTCCGTTTTCGGAGGTCTGAGGGTCGAGGGTCGAGGTCCGAGAAGCTAAGCCGTCATCTTTAGGAGAAGGAATGCAAGAAGTCTTGGTGTTGAATGCGAACTACGAGCCGCTGAACGTTTGCCATATCCGGCGTGCGATCAGCCTGATGCTGCTTGGCAAGGTTGAAGTTCTGGAACACCGAGACGATCCTATCCTGACCGCTTCCGGCGACCTTCCTGCGCCTTCGGTGGTGAAGATGCGCTACCACGTGCGCCGTCCGATGCCTCAGCTCCGGCTATCGCGCCATTCGGTTTTGGCGCGTGACAACTACACGTGCCAATACTGCGGCCTGCGCGCTCGCGAGCTGACGATCGATCATGTGATGCCGAAGTGGGCGGGAGGGCCGCACACGTGGGACAACCTCGTGGCGTGCTGCCGTCGGTGCAACCTGAAGAAGGCGGACAAGACTCCTCAGCAGGCGAACATGAAGCTGGCCCGCAAACCCAGGCGGCCGCAGTTCGTGCCGTACATCTCGCTGCCGACCTACCTGAAGGCGAGGGACAAGGGAGATTGGAAGCTGTTCCTGCCCGAGTTCGACGAGTTCCCCCTGGAGTTCGTCGAAAAGAGCGCTTGAGGGCCCTCGTCTGGCTTGGCCTCGGCTTGCTGGGCATTGGGTGCGGATCAAATAGCGCTCGGCCGCAGACCGGAGCACCCGTGATTTGGATTGCTGGCGATTCCACGGCACGAGCCGGCAATGGTGGAGAGTCCAACGGAAAGTGGGGTTGGGGCGACAAGCTCCAGCCTCATGTGGGCCTCGTGGTCGTCAATGCCGCCAAGTCTGGCCGCAGCAGCCGGAGCTACTTAGCGGAAGGCAATTGGAACAAGATCGTGGAGGAGGGGAAGCCCGGTGACTATGTGCTCATCCAATTCGGGCACAACGATTCTTCTCCAAACCACGAAAGGTGGTCGCTTCCTGGATTCGGGGAGGAAACGGAGAACTCGGTTCACACCTTCGGCTGGTACCTGCGCACGATGGTGAGGCAGGCAAAAGAGCACCAGCTCAAGCCAATCCTCCTCTCCCCGACTCGTATGCGAAACGGACAACTGCTGCGGGATTATCGAGAGTGGACGCGGAAGGTGGCGAAGCAGGAATCCGTACCCTTCATGGACGTGTTCGCCGAGGCGCGACCGGCCCCTTCCGCATACGCCGACGAGGTGCACCCTACCTCTGAGGGAGCGGAGCTCATAGCCGGCGTAGTGGCCAAGCTGCTCGCGAAGGAAGGAATCCCGCCCTCACGGTAGCGCGAATGCCACGAAGGCGTCGCCCGTCTTCGTTCCTAGTTTTCCACCTCCTCCTGCCGCGATGACGACGTACTGCCGTCCGTTCGCCATGTAAGTCGACGGGGTTGCATATCCACCCGCATCCAGCTTGTACTCCCACAGAAGCTTGCCGGTAGCCTTGTCATATGCGTGGAACTTCTCGTCCATCGTTCCACCGATGAAGACGAGTCCGCCTGCCGTCACGATAGTGCCGCCAAAGCTCTGCGTTCCCGTCGGAGGAACACCCTTCGCCTTCAGTGCCGGATACTCGCCGAAGACGTTACGCCAAGCGAACCTGCCTGTCTTGAGGTCCACTGCCGTCAGGTGGCCCCATGGCGGCTTAACTCCTGGATATCCGTTCTGATCGCTGAAGTAGTTGTATCCCGTGAACTCATAGCCGCCGGTGCTGTTTGGCTTGAGCGTACTGACGACCGGATAGTTGTTCGTGTTGATGTAGAGCAGTCCAGTCGTTGGGTCGAAGGACGCTCCGCTCCAATTGGCCCCACCATGAAAACCTGGCGAAACCAGGGTCCCTTCTAGGGTTGGAGGCTGGTATCGCAGCCCGAGCTTCATCTTCTTCGTAAGTTCCCGGACGTAGCGATTGCCTTCTGGAGTGAGGTTCGTGAGGTCCCCCTCTGTGATAACCTGCGACTCCAATGGCGGCGGCTTGATCGGAACGGGCTGCGTGGGCCATGCGACCTCGCCAGGAATGTCTGAAGGTATCGCGGGCACTTCGCGGACTCCATAGATCGGCCTCCCCGTCTTGCGCTCAAACACAAAGAGGTATCCCGTCTTGGTCGGCTGAGCGACGGCTTCGACGCGCTTGCCTTTCACCATTGCCCAGCAGACAACCGGCGGACAAGGAAGGTCGTGATCCCACAGGTCATGGTGAGTGGTTTGGAAGTGCCAGATCCTCTTGCCGGTTCGAGCATCCAGCGCGACCGTCGAGTTGGCGAACACGTTCTTGCCGAGTCGATCTGCGCCATAAAAGTCCGAGGCGGGGGAGCCGAGCCCAGCGAAAACGATCCCATTCTTTACATCGAGCGTATAGCCCGCCCAGGCATTGACTCCCGACCGGTTCTTCCAACCGTCGGCCGCCCAAGTGTGGTTGCCAAACTCCCCGGGCTTCGGGACCGTGTGGAAGCGCCAAACCTCCCTTCCTGTCCGAACATCGAAAGCCCGAATGTCTCCGGGAGCGCCAGGTTGCTGCTCCGCATTGATCACCGGCACGATGATGAGACTCTCGAAAATCGCAGGTGCCGACGTTGAGCCGTATTGAGCCTTCGCAAATTGATCACCCAAGCCATCCCGCAGCTCCACGATCCCACCGTTTCCAAAGTTGTCGTCGAGTTTGCCGGACGTGGCGTCCAGCGAGACCATCTTCCCGTCAGCGAGCGCCGCGATGATCCGCCGCTTGGATCTATCCGTCCAATAGGCAACCCCACGATTGACGCCCCCAGACTTCGACTCGTATTCCCAAATCGGCTTGCCAGTCGCGGCATCGAGAGCAACGATCTTAAGCTTGACCGTTGTCACATACAACACGCCTTCGACGACGATCGGAGTGCACTCAATCGTCGAGCCCGAGGTAGAAGCATCGCCCGTGTGATAGACCCAGGCGACCTTCAGGTCCTTCACATTCGAGCGGTCTATCTGGGCAAGCCGCGAATAGCGCATCCCTCCAGAATCAGCCCCTACAATGGACCAATCGGAATCTGAAGGAGCAAGGGTGGCAAGAGCTAGAGCGCAGAGCACGAACGGCACTTACGAACGTTATCCCAAAAGCGTGTTCAGAGGGGGCTGCCCCTTATCTACCGCACGGCAAACATGTGCCCGTTGAGCGTGCCGGCATAGACCGTTCCGTCTGACCCGATTGAAGGAATGGCGTCGCGGAAACTCGACCCGCCGTCGAACTCCCAGACCTTTGCGCCCGTTGTGCCGTTCAGTCCATACAGGAGATCGCCGCCAACGCAGACGGTTCCATCAGCCGCGATGGAAGGACTGCAGATGCCGGATGACTCGATATTGGTCTGCCAAAGCTCGGCTCCAGTGGAGCCGTTCAGAGCTCGGCAAGTGGCGTCGGCAGCGACGATATAGATAGTGCCGTTAGGTGAAATCGCCGGAGTGCTGCGCGTTCCTCCGAGCGGACTCGTCCATTTGACCGTGCCGTCAGTTTTGAGCGCGTAAAGCTGTCCGTTTCTCGTTCCGAAAATGATGGTGCCGTCAGCCGCGATGGCGACGCCGCCCTCCATGTAGCTATCCGCGTTAAAGACCCACTTCTGCGCACCGGTTCGCGAATCGACGGCAACGAAGCTGTTGCCGGTAGAGTCGCCTGTGGTGAAGTACACGGTTCCGTCTGATCCAAGCGCCGGGGCACCTTCGATAAAACCGGGAGCGGTGAACGTCCAAAGCTGTGCTCCGGTGGCTGCATCGAGGCCGTAGATGACCCCATTCCCATCGGCAACGCAAACGATCCCATCGTCGGTCAAGACCGGCGTCGAATCGATGTCATTCCCAAATCCGGCCTGAACATCGAAGTGCCATTTTTCAGAGCCCGTCGTCTTGTCGAGGGCATAAAAGACGGATCCACCTCCGACATACACTGATCCATCGGCTCCGATGATCGGGCTGCTCTGGCCGCCGTCCTCCATCGTGACCTGCCACTTTTGCGCGCCAGTCGTTCCATTCACGGCGTAGATCTTGCCGTCCGACGCTACGAAAAAGATCGTGCCGTCCACGTCGATGGCTGCGTTGTTGGCGATGTTGCCGCCGGCAGTGAAATCCCAGACGAGCGACGGAGTCGCGCTAGGCGAGCCGCCGTTACCGACCCGGCCAGTGTTCAGGTTGTCATGCTTAAACTTTGGCCACGGGGCCCCGGGCACGGGCCCGCCTCCGCCTCCGCCGGCTACGCTGTAGGTGTTATCTCCGCCGCACCCGACGGCAAATGCGATGACGAAGAGCGCGACGAGTGTGGCAAATTCTCGCTTGTTCATGATTTATCTTCGGATGGTCAGGGCGAGGAATACCGCGGCCGAGTTGTTGAGCCCAGGAGTGAGGCCGAAGCCGGTGGTTGAGCCGGTTCCATTTGCGACCCCCAGGTCGATGGTGAAATCGTAGTTGGCACTGGCGGTGTACCGAAGCGCCGCTCCATAAATCGTCCTGCGCAACCGCTGGCCCGTGGCCGTGTCTCGCGTGTTCTCGCCAGAGACTAGCGCAGTTACGTCCGCGATCAGCCGGAGGTTTTTGTCGAGCCGCGCGCTCCCTCCAATGCCGATTCCGACAAGAGTGTTGCGATCGAGGAAGACGGCACGAGGATTGAGGTAGCCGGCGATCTTTTCGTTCCCAAAGCCGGCCATGAGACCTGCCGTTGCCACTGCCTTCGTCTGCGTGGACGTGTTTGGTAGTGCAACACCAATGAGCACCGCATACGGAGAGCTGCCACTCTGCGGACGCAGCTTGACTGCCAACTCCACGTCGCTGCCTCCATGCCGCACGAGCCCGGTTGTGCGGTTGGGGGCGAACGACCCGCGCAGAATTCCTTCTAAACCGTTTCCGAGCCCATAGTTGATGCCCAGGCCGGTGTAAACGAGGTCCTCACGGCCACTGAAAGCGCGGAAGTCCACCCGCCCGGATAGCGCCTTCGCGGGCAAAACGGCAGCAGTGTCGAGGTGTACAAGACTCGTATCATCTGGGGCAGTCTGAGCTATCCCGGCGCAGGCAAGACTCGCCGCCGCGACCGAAGCTATTCCTTTGAGGCTTATTGAGGCCCCATGCGACATCGAAGAACGCATGACTCGATCCATATCACTTCAGATGCACGTAAGTGCTCTTTGCGATTCTAGCATGGATGAGAAAAAAGTGGAAGCAGAATGGCTGCCGGACTAGGTCTCGAACCTAGAACCTTCTGATTCAGAGTCAGACGCTCTGCCAATTGAGCTATCCGGCAGTGGGCTCTAAAGTGTACCTGAGAGGGTGTTTGCGGGAGGGCGTAGAATAAGGATATGAGAGTGCACGAGGCTGCTGCGGCGTATGGAGCGACTCTCCGCCGGATGACCGTCGATGAGTTCTATCTTGCTGCGAAAAAGGGTGTTTTTCGACCCGATGAGCGACTTGAGCTGCTCGAGGGGCAGGTGCTCTTAATGAGCCCTCAGAACGCCTCTCACGCCTGGATCACCCACCGGGTCGCAGAACTCCTGGCCGATTTGTTCGAGGACGGCTACATCCGAGAGCATTCTCCACTGGCGATTGGTGAATTTGACGAACCGGAGCCAGATGTTCTGGTGGCTCGCGGGCCTGCAGGCAAGTACCGTTCCGCGCATCCCACTGCGACCGACGTGCTGCTGGTCGTAGAAGTGGCTGACACAACTCTCGCAAAGGACCGCAGCTTGAAGGGCCGCATCTACGCCACCGCTGGCATTCCAGAGTATTGGATTGTGGATGTGAAGTCAGAACGCGTAGAAGTGCACCGAGAGCCACTTGAAGGTAGATTTTGGACCTCGCAAGTCGTCAATATGAGCGGCGAGCTTTCTCCGATGCACGGGATTGGCTCGGTTAAGATTTCTGAGCTCTTTGGATCCTAGCCCATCGCCTTAACCATTCGCGCCCAGGTGTCTTTCAGCGTCACCGTCCGATTGAAGCACAGGCGATCTGGTGTCGAGTCCCGGTCGACACAGAAATACCCGAGCCTTTCAAACTGGTAGCTGGCCCCAGCCGTCGCTCCCGCAACGCTAGGTTCGATCTTGCAAGTAACCACCTTCAAGGATTCGGGGTTCAAGTTGTCGAGATACGTCTGCCCCTCCTCGACGTCGTCCGGATCGGGCTTGGCAAACAGGTAGTCGTACAGCCTCGCTTCCGCTTCGAGAGCCGTTGGCGCGGCCACCCAGTGCATCGTGGCCTTCACCTTTCTGCCATCAGGCGCATCCCCGCCCCTGGTAGCGGGATCATACGTGCAATGGACCTCCACCACCTCACCTGCCTCGTTTTTCACGACATCTGTGCACTTGATGAAGTAGGCGTAGCGAAGACGGACCTCTCGACCGGGCGATAACCGATAGAACTTGGGCGGCGGCTCCTCGCGGAAGTCGTCCTGCTCGATATATAGCTCCCTTGCAAACGGCACTTTGCGAGAGCCGGCGGATGGGTCTTCCGGGTTGTTGATGGCATCGAGCTCCTCGACCTGTCCCTCCGGATAGTTCGTGATGACGACCTTGATCGGGTTGAGCACGGCCATCACCCGCGCGGCTCGCTTGTTCAGGTCTTCTCGCACGCAATCTTCGAGCATGTGGGCGTCGATGACGGTGTTCGTCTTGCCACCCACTCCCACCCGGCGACAAAACTCGTGGATGGCTTCCGAGCTGTATCCTCTTCGTCGCATCGCCACCAAGGTCGGCATCCGCGGATCGTCGTATCCATCGACATAACCCCCGTCCACCAATTCGATAAAACGCCGCTTGCTCATCACCGTATAGGTGAGTCCGAGTCGCGCAAACTCGATTTGACGCGGATGGTAGATGCCGAGCTCGTCGAGGAACCAGTCGTAGAGCGGACGATGAATCTCGTATTCCAGCGAGCACAGCGAGTGAGTAACGCCCTCTATCGAGTCCTCGAGGCCATGCGCCCAGTCGTAGGTCGGATAGATGCACCACTTGTCGTCCTGCCGATGATGCTCGGCGTGGCGGATGCGATACATGACCGGATCCCTCATGTGGAGATTGGGCGAGGCCATGTCGATCTTGGCTCGCAGAGTCTTGGCTCCGTCCGGAAATTCCCCTGCTCTCATGCGGGCGAAGAGGTCAAGATTCTCATCCGGCGAGCGGTCCCGGAATGGGCTATTTTCGCCCGGGCTCGTGATGGTGCCGCGCATGCGACCCATATCCTCCGCCGAGAGGTCATCCACATAAGCGGTGCCCTTGCGGATCAACTCTTGAGCCCAAACATACATCTGCTCGAAGTAGTCCGAGCCGAAGAACAGCCGGTCGCCAAAATCAGCGCCAAGCCAGCGAACATCCTCAATGATCCCATCGACGAACTCCTGCTCTTCCTTCAACGGATTCGTATCATCGAACCGAAGGTTGAAGAGTCCGCCAAACTCTTGAGCAATTCCGTAGTCGATCCAAATCGCCTTGGCATGTCCGATATGCAAATAGGCGTTAGGCTCCGGCGGAAAGCGCGTGTGAACGGTGCTGAAGCGCCCTTCCGCCAAATCCTGCTTGATCGCCTCCCGGATGAAATCAGTGGGCGCCTCAGGTGGCTTCAAGTTGGGATCGTCGGTGTTGGCCATGCTGCTTCCATGCACGTAGCGACCAGGTTTGATCGCCACGAGCCTAGAAGTATACGGTCAGAATCGCTTTACTTTTCGCCCTGGAGGGTGATCCCGTTGAGATCGGCGGACGTCGCGTTCACGCTGTAGGACGAAGAATCGTCCCAGAAGCTCTTGCCCCACATGGCCCGATTCGGTTCCACGGTGTTCTTGCCCCACATGGCTCGCTCTCCGGTCAGGTCT
>JBGGMI010000211.1:0-9496 GCA_041288075.1 Fimbriimonas sp. | reverse complement strand
AGCATCGGTGGAGTCGGCTGCATCGCGTTGGCGCTGGACTGGCTCATTCCTGGCAGTGAGCCTACAGAACTCCAGTTACGGCTCGCTTCACTTTCGGTATGGCTCGCATGCGTCGGGATGATTGCGGTTGGAATCGGGATCGTTCAACTTATCAACTACGGAGCCTGGCGGCCCGAACTGGTGGGCAGCAAATGGGCCAACAAAGAAGCGGCGAGGCAAACCCTCTTCACCGCTCTGCAAATGTTTGAGAAGGGGGACTTCGTCTCAGAGCATCTCCAGTTCGCGTATCCCGAGAGGACCAGGTTGGCAGACGCCAAGCGTCAAGGAAGGCTCACTTGGATAGGAATCTTCTTCTTTTGCCTCTTCTGGATCGGCATGGCAGTTTGGGCGCACATTGATGAAATTAGAAACCCGAATCGAAAAACCGATCTGCTTGGAATGCTCTTCGTGGACGCAATGATTGCGTTCATTGTAGGTGGGGCTGTGTCGCTCACCTTCTATAGCGCAGCCAGGGAGCGACGACTTCTGCCTTACCTGCAGGCTCGTGTGGTCATCGAGGGAACCAGGCTCTTTGTGCGCGACGGTGATCGACTGCATGAAGCACGAATCACGAAACCGGCACAGTCGACGGTGTTTTCCAGGAGTTCGAACAGTCTCGGCCTTACGATCATGATCGTTGAAGCAGGGGGGAAGACGTACGCGTTCGACCCGCTCTCTATGATCCGAGAGACCGGCGTGGAGTAAACAAACCCGCCCCGGCGTCTATAATTGAGAAAGCTTCGTCCGATGCTGCCAATTCTTCCCGTCATTCTGTTGCTTCTCCTCCAAGGGCCCGCCAATGTTGAGCGGATGGCTCTTCAGGGGCGGTTGCCGGCGGTAATTGAGGCGATTCAGCGGATGGATGCGCCGCAGAACGAGAAGGAGGCCTTTGTCTCTCTCCTCGCGGCGAGCCAAGACGCCGAGCTTACACACGCGCTCTTCTCGATCCTGAAGTGGACCGAGCCTGCCGCCACCGTCACCGCCAAGCCGCTTTCGATAGAGCCGACGTTTGTCGCCATCGAACCTCGGCAGCGCATGGCGCTCAGCGGCGGATTCGTCAAGGGCAATCGCTCCCGAGACGGTCCCTTTCCGGTTGTTTGAAGCCTCTCGATAGGAACCTATAGGACTTAGAAGACCTATACGACTTATCCCCCTGCCTCACAAACAAACAACCGAACATGCAATTTTTACGAAAACTATTCGACACAAGCAAGCGAGACGTCGAGGGCCTTCAGCCTATCGTCGAGCAGATTAACAAACTCGAGCCCGACATCGTGGCTCTTACGGACGACCAGCTTAAGGCCAAGGGCAAAGAGTTCAGAGACCGCGCGCGAAGCGGAGAGAACCTGGACAAGATGCTGCCGGAGGTCTTTGCCGTTTGCCGCGAAGTTAGCAAGCGAACGCTCGGCATGCGCCAGTTCGACGTGCAGATGATTGGCGGCGTCGTGCTGCACCAGGGCCGCATCGCGGAGATGAAGACCGGTGAAGGAAAGACCCTCGTCGGAGTCGCGCCAATGGTCCTCAACGGTCTCACCGGACGCGGCGTGCACCTGGTCACCGTGAACGACTACCTCGCCCGACGCGACGCGGTCTGGATGGGCCCGATCTATCACTTCCTCGGCCTCACCGTTGGCGTCATCCAGGGTCAGGGCCAGGATAGCGACGAGCTCGGCGGCTCCTACATCTACACCCCCGGTGCCGACGATGTCGGCGACCCCCGCTACGTGAATCTCACGCCCTGCTCACGGCGCGAGGCTTACGGCTGCGACATCACGTACGGCACCAACCACGAATACGGCTTCGACTACCTGCGCGACAACATGGCCTTCAGCGAAGGCGACCTCGTGATGCGCGAGCTGAACTTCGCGATCGTCGACGAAGTCGACTCGATCCTTATCGACGAAGCGCGAACCCCGCATATCATCTCGGGCGCTTCGTCGGAGGACGTTTCGGTCTACAAGCAGATCGACGTCATCGTTAAGCAGCTTCAGCCGGAAATCCACTACACGGTCGACAAGAAGAACCACTCCGCGTCCCTCACCGAGGAAGGCATGGACATGGCAGAGGAGTTGCTCGGCATCCCGAACATCGCCGCCGACCCGCGCATCTTCCACCACGTCAATGCCTCGGTCAAGGCTTACGGCCTGTTCACAAAGGACGTCGACTACGTCGTGCGAAGCGGCGAGGTTGTGATCGTCGACGAGAACACGGGCCGAATGATGTTCGGACGGCGCTTCTCCGATGGCCTGCACCAGGCACTAGAGGCCAAGGAAAACGTTCCCGTCCAGCGAGAAAGCCAAACGATCGCGACGATCACGTTCCAGAACCTGTTCCGCCTGTACAACAAGCTGAGCGGTATGACCGGAACGGCCAAGACCGAAGAGGACGAGTTCCGAAAGATCTATGGCCTCGACGTCGTCACGGTGCCAACGCACCGCCCGATGACCCGTGTCGATCAGCCGGACATCATCTACAAGACCGAAGAAGCCAAATTTCGCGGCATCGGCTGGGAAATCCTGCGGCTTTATTCCAAGCAGCAACCGGTTCTCGTCGGCACGCGATCGATCGAAATGTCCGAGCGGGTGTCGAGCCGACTGACCGCCGACATGCTTCAGAAGCTACTCGTGATGTACCGACTGCGAGACAAGCTCGAAGTCAAGAAGGACATCAAGGGAGAGCTAAAGGATGATTCCAAGCGCATTTACGAGACCCCGCTTGACGACCTCGAAAGACGAGACCTCTCGGCGCTCCTGAGCAAGCTTGGACTCGACGGCGACATTCTCAAGGGCGACTGGATGGAGTGGGCGATCGGTGAGTGGAAGCTCTCTGCCGAGAACCGCGAGTACCTCGATGAGGCGCTTCATCACGGCATACCGCACAACATCCTGAACGCGAAGTTCCACGAAAAGGAAGCGGTAATTATCGCTGAAGCGGGCCGAAAGGGTCAGGTCACTATTGCTACGAACATGGCGGGACGTGGTGTCGACATCCTTCTGGGCGGCCGCGTCGAAGACGATATCGTCAAGCAGGCTCGGGCGCATGTCGAAGTGGCAGAAGACGGCCACGACGAATACGCGCAGACGTTCAGCAACTACCGCCGAGGCGGAAAGGAGCGCGCCGCGCCTCCGCTGCCGCTGGACGATCAAGAGCGACGCACCAAGGCGGAAGAAGTCCGTGCCTTAGGCGGCCTCTTCATTCTCGGCACTGAGCGACACGAATCGCGGCGAATCGATAACCAGCTTCGAGGCCGTGCGGGACGTCAAGGCGACCCCGGCGAGAGCCGATTCTTCGTGGCGCTTGAGGACCAGCTCTGGAAGATCTTCAACGCGAACATGATGGAGAACCCGGCGCTCAAAATGTGGCCGCCGATGGAAGAGGTCACCGCCGGCTTCCTCAGCCGCATGATCCAGAAGACGCAGGAGCGGATCGAGAACCACTTCTTCGAAGCCAGAAAGCACGTTCTGGAATACGACGACGTCCTCAACGCCCAGCGCGAGCACATCTACGGCCTGCGACGCGAAATCCTGCTCAACCAGCGCGACATGCGCGTGGAATTGAAGGGCTTCATTCACGACCTCATCCCCGAGATCGTGGAGAACGCGTGGATGCTGGACGAGAATGACTCCAGGCATTACGACCACGGCGTGCTGTATGAGGACCTCAACGAGATCTTCCCGCTAGTCGACTACGCCACGCTCTCCGAGCTGGAGAAGTATCAGCCCGGTCCCGACCTGGTGGGCTTCGTTCAGCAGAAGGCAGACGAGGCGTACGAAGCCAAGATCGCCGAGGCGGGCGAAGCCATGCCGGAGCTTGAGAAGTGGGTGATGCTGAAGGCCGTGAACGACAAGTTCATGGAGCACCTGCAGACGGTCGAGTACATCCGAGAGGGCATCAGCCTCCGCGGTTACGGCCAGGTCGATCCGCTTGTGGCATACAAGCGAGAGACGTACGACACGTTCCAGCAAACTCTCAAGGGCATCCGCGACCAGGCCGCCCGCATGATCTTTCTCCTCCGGGCGCAATCCCGGCAGGAGGTAGAGATGGAGATGGCACTCGAAGCCGTCGCACCGATGATGGTGAACATGGACGACCTTCCGCCAGAAGCGCAAGAGCAACAGAACGCGCCGGTTAAGGCGGCATCAGCCACGGCAGTCGCTCCGGTGAACCTGTCGTCGATCGATTGGAAGCGAGTCGGCCGCAATGACGCCTGCCCGTGCGGCAGTGGCAAGAAGTTCAAAGCCTGCCACTACCCGCAATTGCGCGCTGAAGGCGTCATCTAAAGAGGGCAATTCCAATGAGCGGCGGCAATCTTGCCGCCGCTCATTCACGTGCAGAGCTTCCGAAGCCGCTCGTCGGTCGGAAAGCGCTTTGCGAGCCGCTCGAGAGCTTCGAGTTCGACTGAACGCCAGGGATTCGGGGGGAGCTGGGCTTTGGCGCCCTGTACGACGTGGTGGGCTGCCTCGGTTTCCATTCGGGTGCCCTGTAGAAGCGCGTCGGCTTGGAGGTAGTGGAGCATGGCTAGGTCTTGGTGGCGAAGTGCTTCGTCGATCCAGCGGGTTGCTTCATCCGGGAGCAGGTGTTCGAGGAGGAGGCAGGCGATTTCGACTAGGTCCTCGGGCGAAAGCGTCTTAACGAGGGGGTTCGCATCCTTGCCCTGTTGAGACGACTGGCTGAGAAACGCCTCCGCACGAAGAGCGGGTTCCAGCGGGGCCAGGAAATGTGCGTTGGGAAGCTCGACCTGGTCCCCTTCTGAGGCCATTTTCCGCTGAGCTATAGCCTTTGCCCACCAGAGCAGGGGGTCGTCGCCATTGTAGAGCAGCGCTTGTTCAAACTCCTCATCGGCTTGCTCGAAATCCTTTGCCCCGAGGGCTTCTATGCCCTTCAGGGTGTGAGCAAGATGCCGGCCGCCGAGAACGAAGCGGTCCAATAAGGGCTCACAGTAATCGGGAGGAGGTGCGGCGGCAGGCGGCAGCGCGGGCCACCTGATCAGTTCCGTCCCCTCGATGCCCTGTACCACGACGGCTTTGGGAACGATGCCGTTCAACGGAACCTGAGTCGGATGCTCCGGATAGAGATCGAATCGAGCCTCCAGGGTTTCGTCGCCCGAGGTGAGCAGAAGGACCTTGGCACTCGGGATGGGGCGATTCACTTGGATGCTCAGGTCGTCACCCATCCGTAGGTTGCCAGCGATGGAGCAAGGGCCGGGGGCGACTTTCATCGTCCAAGAGTCGACTTGCCGTGGCCCCAGCATGGTCTCTCGGTCGAAGCGGGAGAGCTGCTGGTCGCCTGCGAAAGCAAGCTCCCCCTCGGTGGCC
The DNA here is from genome assembly GCA_041288075.1 of Fimbriimonas sp. GTDB lineage: Bacteria > Armatimonadota > Fimbriimonadia > Fimbriimonadales > Fimbriimonadaceae > Fimbriimonas. The sequence continues at coordinate 4,142 of JBGGMI010000211.1, read as the reverse complement.
CAGCTTGACTTGTCGAGCGTTAGCCCCGAGTTGTACGGCACCCCCTTAAACGTGCGGTTCAGAATTCTCGCGTGGAAGTGGATTTCGGCCCGGTCTGGCGGAAGGCTGATGCGCAGGTGCCAAGAGAGGCCCTTCGCCATTGAAGATTCCGCCAGCCAGACACCCGCGTCCTCCTCGTCGTCCTGCGCTGCATCGATTTGATAGGCCACGGTGCCGAGGGCGTTCAGGCGATCCTCATTGGTCAGGCGAAACTGAATGCCGTCCGGCAAAGTCACACCACGCGGTCCCCCCACGACGGGAGCCAGGACGTCACGTAGCGGCAGCAAATCCGTTGCCGTGCGCTTGTCGAGAATGCGCAGGATGCGTCCGCCCAGGGCCGGCAAGATGGTGAGTCGCAAATAGGTGTTCTCAATCACAACGGCCAAGAACTCGCGCTCTTCCACGGCACTGGTTGTGGCGAGGGAAGGAAACGGGTAGGAGTGATGGTCCCCACCCGACAAAGGCAGCGCCTCCAAAAGCCCTATCCGGAGGGCCAGGGATTCTTCGAAGACTTCTGCCCGCATTCCAGCGCGGAGGTTACCGTCGTTCAGCCGGTCGCGGCCGCTTGCATAACCGCCTCCGCCGGCGCGCCTCTGGGCAACTCGCCGGCGAGCCTCCCCTCGCGCATGACGAGGATTCGATCGCTCATCTCCAGAACCTCGCTGAGGTCGGAAGAGATCATCAGAACCGCCAGCCCCTGTGCAGCAAGCTCGCGAATGAGCCGATGCACCTCCGCTTTGGCTCCCACGTCTACGCCGCGCGTAGGTTCGTCGAGGATCAGGATGCTTGGCTTCGTCACAAGCCACTTGGCGAGGACCACCTTCTGCTGATTGCCCCCGCTGAGCTCCGCAACCGTCTGATCCGTTGAGCGGCGGACCAGTTGGAGCTTGTCGGCTTCTCGCTCGGTGAGATCATTAGCCGCTCGATCGCGCACCCAGCCTGCTGTCGCGAGCTGGCGCAGGATCGCCAGAGTGGCGTTGCGGGTGATGCTCATCGGCATAAGCAGCCCCTCGTGCTGGCGATCTTCGGGCACGAGGGCAAGGCCAAGCTTCATCGCCTGCCTGGGATTGTTGATCCGAACTTCTTTGCCGCTCACGAGGAGAGTGCCGCTGCTCGGCTTCGCGATTCCAAAGATGGCTCGTGCGACGTCAGTGCGGCCGGCACCAACCAAGCCCGCCAGGCCGACGATTTCTCCCGAACTAATCTGAAAGCTGACGCTCTTTACTCGTCCCGGCACCGTGAGCCCACGCACTTCAAGGGCGACGTCGCCGTCCCCATGCATGGTCCGCGGTTCCGAAGTGGCGAGCGCCCGTCCAACCATCAGCCGAACGATCTCATCCACGGAAGTTGAAGCCGGTGTTAGCTCGCCAACCTTGTCCCCGTCGCGCATGACGGTGATGCGATCCGAGATCGCCAACACCTCGTCGAGCCTATGGCTGACAAAAGCAATAGCGCATCTTTGCTCGCGAAGGCGCCTGATGATCACGAAGAGCTCCTCGACCTCCTTGGGAGTTAGTGATGCAGTCGTTTCGTCGAAGAGAAAGACCTTCGCGTCATGAGAGAGAGCGGCGGCGAGCTCTACCATCTGTTGGTCGGCCACCGAGAGCCCTCCCACCTTGGCACGCGGGTCGAGCTTGACTCCGAGGGAATCCAAAATGGCCTGCGCCTGTGTGCGCATCCGGCGCCAATCGAGGCCGAAGCGAGAGCTTGGCTGGTGGCCGACGAAGATGTTTTCAGCGACGTCGAGGTCCGGAAAAGTCAGCGGCTCCTGATGGATAAGTGCGATGCCACGAGAAATGGCGTGGCGGGGGCTTTGCAGGACGACTTCGCTACCGCCGACTGCAATGGAACCTCCGGTGGGTCGATACACGCCTGCAAGCAACTTGGCGACCGTAGACTTCCCGGCACCATTCTCGCCGATGATGGCATTCACTTCACCGGGTCGCAGCTCGATGTCCACGCCCTTGACTACCTCAACCCCTCCGAAAGACATTCGGAGGCCCACGCCCGCAATTCCGCTCATCAGTCACTCAGCCGAGCCGTGATCGTATGCCTTCCGCTCGGAAGTTGGATAAGGAATCCTGACTCGCTCGGTTTGCCATCGACTATCGCCGAAGCCATGTTCTTCGGCAAAAGCAGCGATCCCGTGCTGTTGGCAGGCACCCTCAGCTTAATCGAGATATTCGTGCCAGAACTCTGCCACTCGCACTCCACACGTCCAACGATGGACTCCCAACTCGCCTTCGCAGACGTGATTCCCTTACCGGGGCGGGGACTGAACCTGAAATGGCGTTGCGACGCGTCGTACCAGTAGCCTCCCAATCCGCCGACTTCTCGATACAGCCACTCGCCGATGGCACCGTATGAGTAGTGGTTGAAAGAGTTCATGCCGGGATCTTGGAAACCCTTCGCGTCCGTCCAGCCGTCCCAGCGCTCCCAGATGGTGGTTGCGCCGTTCTTAACGGGATAGAGCCAACCGGGATAGTCCTCATTAAGGAGCAGCTTGTAAGCGAGCTCAGTGCCGACCGCTCGCGAGACAGCGAGATTGAGGTGCCCCGCGCCGAGGAATCCGGTGGATAGGTGGTCCTTGCGCCTGGCCAGTGTCTCCCGGAACTTCTTGGTGGCAGGGAGCCCTTTGTCAAAGTGGTTCGCCCAGCCGTAGAAGTTAAAGGCGATTGGCAGCACATACGCCGTCTGCGTGTCGCCTTTGATCGTGCCGTCCGGCTTATAGAAGCTGGCGAAGAACGTATCGACAATCCTTCCGGCGAGCTCGTTGTACTCCTTGCTCTCTTCCTTTTTACCGAGCACCTCCGCCGCTTGGGAGAGAATGCCTACGCTGTTTTGGAAGTAAGCCGTCGCGACTACTTCCTTGGGAGTTTCATCGTTTAGGTTAAGCCAATCGCCGTAGTTGTTGCCCACCCGCTTCGTCCAGATCAGGTCTGGGTTGTTCTTATGGATGTAGTCGACCCAGCGCTTCATCGAATCGTAGCGGCGGGCGAGGAGGCGCTTGTCGCCGTATGCCAGGTACATCGTCCATGGCACGATGACGCCGGCATCGCCCCATGCTGGAGCGCCGTCATTCCCGACCCCGATTTTCGGGGATACGTCAGGGAACGCTCCTTCTGCTGATTGTCCGTCCTCTACGTCCTGCGTCCACTTCGTCATGAACGCCGCGACGTCGTTGTTGAAGGTCGCGGTGCGGATAAATACTTGCGCGTCACCCATCCAGCCCAGTCGCTCGTCTCGCTGCGGGCAGTCGGTGGGGGCTTCCAGATAGTTGCCCCGCTGGCCCCAGAAGATGTTGTGCTGAAGCTGGTTCACGAGGATGTTTGAAGTCGTAAAGGTGCCGACCTTCGGGCTGTCCGAACCCACGACGATCCCTTTGAGTGCTTCTAGCCTTGGTCTCCCTGGGAAGCCCGTGACCTCCACATAGCGGAAGCCGTGGAAGGTGAAGCGTGGCTCCCAGGTCTCCACACCCTCGCCTTTCAGGATGTAGGTGTCAGTCGCAGCCGCGCGGCGCAGGTTCGTCGTGTAGATGGTTCCGTCTGGATTAAGCATCTCCGCATGGCGAAGTTGCACCCTGGTTCCGGCCGGCCCCTGCACTTGCAGCCGCACATGCCCGACCATGTTTTGGCCCAAATCGAACACGAATGCACCTGCCTTCGGTTCAGTCATCTTCTTGGCTGAAAGCACTTCGAGCACTCGGACGGGTTCGTTGACCTGTGGAACGAGCGGCACCGCCCCGATCGGCTCCTCGACCACATTCGCAAATCCTCCGATGCGGGCATTGTTTGGCCAGCGCTGGGCCCAGAGTGGGATCTCCAGCCGCGCATCGTAGTTTTCGCCCATGAGCAAGTCGCTGCTCTGGATGGGCCCACCGTACGATTCCGGAGACATGCCGATGAGGCCCGCCCACGCGTTGTCGGTAACCACCGTCTCCCGCGATCCGTCCGCGTAGTCGATCTCGAGTTGGGCTAAGCCCATCGGCTTTGGCCCGTAGTTCTGCCGTCCCGCCCAAGCGACATGGCCGATATACCAGCCATCTCCGACGATCATCCCGATGGCGTGATCGCCTCGAGAGAGCTGCTTGGTCACGTCGTAGG
>JBGGMI010000210.1:0-5587 GCA_041288075.1 Fimbriimonas sp. | reverse complement strand
CCCGCTCTGGCCCAAGCACCGCCATGAGCTCGAACAACCCGGGCCCAGTCGTCTTCCCGGTCATTGCCACCCGAGTCGGATGCACGATTGGACCCAGCTTCTCCATGCCACGAGCCTCCTGGAAGCCCCGCAAAATCTTCTCCCAGTAAGGCACCGCATCCGAAGGCACACTATCGCAAGCATCGACGATAGTCCGGAGCAGGTCCGGCGCATGCTCCTGCCCAAACCACTTCGCCACCGCCTTCTCATCCATCGCCGGCTCATCGACCAGGAAGAACTCCAATTCCTCCCCAAAATCAGCCAAAGTAGTCACCCGCTCCTGCTCAAGCGCCAAAGCCTTCAACAAATACTCCCGATCCTCAAAGGAGCCAATGCGCTTCAGGCGCGAAACCAGCAGAGCACCATCAAAGGCAGGCCTGTTCGGCTGAGGATTCTCGTCCACATACGTGCTCCAATACTCGGCCGTATACGGATTCCGCACATACGCCAAAAGCTGATCAAGTAGCTCTTCCAGAGGCAAAGCCCGGATGTGCGAACCGTTCAGCCAGGTCAGCTTCTCGATATCGAACCGTCCTGGTGAAGCCTGCATGCCCGAGATATCGAACGCCGATATCAGCTCTTCCTCCGACATGACCTCCCTGTCGTCCCCCGGATTCCACCCGATCAAGGCGATGAAATTCTTTAGAGCGCTTGGCAAGAAGCCCTGCGCGGCATAGTCCAGCACCCGAGTCGCCCCGTGCCGTTTGGAAAGCTTCTTCCCGTCGTTGCCCACGATCACCGGGCAGTGCACAAAAATCGGCCGCTGCCAGCCGAATTGGTCGAACAGCACCGCATGCTTCGGCGCCGACCCGATCCATTCCTCGCCGCGCATCGTATGCGTGATCTCCATGAGGTGGTCGTCCACCATCGACGCGAAATGGTAAGTCGGCATCCCGTCCGCCTTGATCAGCACGGGGTCGTCGATGTTATTGCTATCCCACTCGATCCGTCCGCGAATGGCGTCTTCGATCGCAATGGTGGTATCGCGGGGAATCCGCTGCCGGATCACAAAAGGCTTTCCGTCGGCCTCAGCCTCTGCGACTTGCTGCTCAGTAGCGTCCCGCCAGGCACCGCCAAAGTAGCCGGTGTTCTCCTTCTTCGCCTCCTGCTCCTTCCGCATCGCGTCCAGCTCTTCGGGCGTGTCGAAGGCCCTGTAGGCGTGCCCCTTGTCGAGCAGCTCCTGAATCAACGGCGCATAAAGCCCCGTCTCCTTCCGCTCGCTCTGCCGATAGGGCCCAAACGGCCCCCCAACATGCGGCCCCTCGTCGAAGTCGATCCCCACCCACTTCAACGTCTCGATGAACTCGGCTTCCGACTCGGGGTTGTAGCGAGACCGGTCCGTATCCTCGATCCGCAATATGTTCGTCCCTTTGTGGTGGTGGGCAAACAAGAACTTCCAAAGCGCATCCCGCAAAGCCCCCACATGGAGCATGCCGGTGGGGCTGGGGGCAAAACGGACGCGGACGGACATGGAGTTAAGGGTACCGGGGCGGAAGGAGTCAAGGAGTCAAGGGAGAATTCACCCACGAAGACTTCAATCTTCGAATCCTCGATTCCCAGACTCCTCGACTCCCAGACCCCTCGAATCCTACTTCTTACCGTTAACCCGAGCTAGCTCCCGCAACAGGAAATCCACATTCGAAAACGGATCGCCTCCCGTTCGCTTCCAACGCACCTTTCCGCTCCCGTCGATCAGGATCGTTGAGTGTAGCTCCAGGTCCTCGAAGTCATCGTAAGACGCAAAGCGCCGGGCGTTTGCGTGATCCTTGTCGGAGAGCAACCGGATTCCAAAATCCGTCAGCTTCACCGAAGCCTTGTTCATCGCCGGCGAAGCGCTGCTGACCGCCAGCACCACCGTATTCGCCTTCTCGAAATCCGAAAGCTTTTCGTTAACCTTGCCGAGCTGCTCGACGCAGTGCACGCACGCTTCATTGAGGAAGAAGATCAAAAGCACGTTTTTGCCCTTGAACTGGCTCAACGAAACCTTCTGCCCCTTCACATCCAGACAATCGAGCTCGGGAGCCGCGAAAGGTGCCCAGTTGCTGGGACCGTAAGAGGCAAGCTCGGCCGGACGATAGATCCGCTCCGCCGCAGGCACCTCCCCAATCGGAGCCGCGTCGATGTTCAACGCTGCCACCTCTTTCAGCCACCGCGACCCCGGATCGGCTGCCGACCACACGTACGCCAGCCGCCCGGCATAGTTGCGAGCAACATCCTTCTCGCCCAGCGACGCATGAGCCTTGGCGAGTCCGGCAAGGGTAAATCCGTCATTCGGCTCCGCCTTCAAAGCGTTCTCGTAAGCTTCGATCGCAAGCCGTCCGTCCCCGCGCTTCAGATAGGCATCCCCGATCAGCCGCATCACCGGCCAGGGCATGTCGGGTGGGTCGCTGCCGTACTCGTCTTTCTCCCTCTGCTCCTTCTCCTTGGCGGCTGCGACGCCCAGTGCATGAAGTCCCTCGAGCGTTTTGCCTTCGGCTAGCAGCACCAACCCCTCGGCCGATGCGACCGGCAGTGCAACGTACTCGGCCATCATCTTGTTCTTCTCGCTCTCCTTTGCCACTACTGACTTCAGCTCGTTCAGCCGACCGCGAGCCTGCTTCGCGTCACCCTTACCGGCAAACGCAATCGCCTCCGTGTACAAGCGAGAAAAGTCTGCTTGCTCACCTGGTGGCCACGCAATGGAGCCTGGCCTAAGAATGTCGTCCCAGCGCTCGAATTTGATGTAAGCGCGGGTGAGCGCCGATAGCCCTTGGCCCGTAAAACCGCCGCCGTTGACATTGTCCTGCTCCGGATCGGTGGGCGCATTGAGCAAGTCCCGAGCTCCCTGAATGCTTGCCTCGGCCATGCCCAACTGTTCCTGGATGTAGCAGAGGTAGTTCCGGTTGTGCTGGTAGTTCCATGTCTCGAACGGCAGTGCGAGCCGGTCGTTCATGTACTTCAGCTCGGTGCGCGTCGCGGCGTCCATCGACCACGCCGCCTCGTGCCACATACCCATTTTCGTGTAGCAATGCCCCGGCATATGAAGCGCATGTCCGACGCCCGGAGCCGATTTGCCGTACATCTGGCAGCTCAGTAGCGCTTGCGTCGCATCCCCGCCATCCCAGTTATGGATGCTCGCATGGTGCGCGCCGGGATGAAGCGGATTCTGCGCCAGCACCTGGTTCACGACGAGCTGGGTCGAATAGCGGGAGCCGGGACTCGCGCCGATGCTGTGAAAGGCGAGCAGCGCCTTCGCCTCGACATCGGCCGGGTACTTCACGACGATCTTGCAGAGCTCGGCTTCCAGAATGGTCGATGGCCTTTCGACACCGACCGCGAACGCCTTCTCCCAAGCCTCGATATACAGCCTCTCTCGCTCGCTAACGGTGTCCTTACGGCTGGAAGCCTGCTTAAGGAACGCGCGGTAGCGATCCTTCGGGTCGTCCGCCACCTTGCCCATGGCCGCAAACCAGTTGTAGCCGCAACGCGCAAGACCCCAATAGGCCATTGCGCACTCTGGATCGAGCTTCAAACACCAGCGAAACGAGCGCTCCGCCTCCTCGAACCAGAAGCTTTGAAGCAATGCGTGCCCCTGGTCGAACCACATCTGAACCTCGGGCGTCTTGCAGGTGATCTGAAAGGGTGTGTCGCCAAGTCCTTCCATCCTCCAGGGCTTGCTCCGCATTCCGGAGTCGAACGCCATTCCGTGCCTTGAGTGTCCCAACGCAGGAGGATCGTCGGCAAGGGTGGGGGCGGTGAGTAATAGGCAGGGAAGAAGAAGAGCGGGCAAAAACATAAATCAGCCTCGTTGCTGGTGCGACGCACAGCATATCCCGACTTGCCTTTGCTTGACGCCGCAACTATTTCAGGCGTAGAATGAAGGGAAGTGCAAAAGAAGCTCTCAACCGATCACAAGCGCGCGTGGATCGCTTTCATGGTGGGCCACGCCGTGTTGACTCGCATGATCGACAAGGAGCTTACGTCTCGTGGGCTGCCGACGCTCGACATTTACGATGTGCTCTTAACTCTCGAAGACGCTCCGGAGCGGCGACTGATGATGTCGCAGCTAGCTGATCGTGTGTTGTTAAGCAGAAGCGGAATCACTCGCTTGGTAGACCGGCTGGAGAAGGATGGGCTCGTGGAGAGAATGGCTTGCCCGAACGACCGGCGAGCGCTTTATGCTCGGCTGACTGACAAAGGCCTTGCGCTCAGAAAGAGCGCATGGCCTGCTTATCAGACCGTCGTCTGCGAAATTTTCGCCGAGAAGATCACCGAAGAAGAGGCTCGCGTCATGACCTCCGCGATCATGAAGACGATGGATGATCAGCCGACGTGCCTCTTTCATGGTATGCCTTCCTGCGGCGAATGATTCCGAACTTCTTCTACAGCCCGGCGATTCTCAAGTACGACTTCGGTCCGCAGCATCCTCTGAAGCCCGAACGGCTTCGGCGCACCATCGAGCTATTGGAGCGGTATGGGCTCGAATCGATCGACCCCGGCCCCGGCTCAGACGCCGATCCCCTGCGAGTCCACGACGAGGAATATGTGCGCGCCGTAGAGATAATCGACAAACAAATTTCCGGATCCCCCTCCCCCTTCCGAGGGGGAGAGGCTAGGGGAGAGGGTCCGGGACGTCCATCAGCCTTTCTCCTAAAAGAGTACGGCTTCGGCGGAGGCGACAACCCCGCGTTCCCCGGCATGTACGAAGCCTCCCTCGCCTACACCTCCGCCACTGCGAGAGCCGCCGAAAAGGTCCGCGACGGAGCACCGCTAGCTTTTGGAATCGGCGGTGGCCTCCACCACGCACATAAAGACCGCGCCAGCGGGTTCTGCATCTTCGACGACCCGGCCGTCGCTTGCCACATCCTCCGTGAACGCTTCGACAAGGTCGCCTACGTCGACATCGACGTACACCACGGCGACGGCGTCCAGTGGCTCTTCTACCACGACCCCACCGTCCTCACCTGCTCCATCCACGAAGACGGCCGAACCCTCTTCCCCGGCAGCGGCTCCTGCGACCAAACGGGCGTCGACTACTCCAGTTTCAACGTACCGATCCAGGCGCACACGACGGGCGACGTCTGGTTCGACGCCTTCGAGCGCACCATCCTGCCCGCCCTCGAACGCTTCAAACCCGAAGCCATTGTCCTCCAACTCGGCACCGACACGCACTTCCTAGATCCGCTGGGCAACCTTCGATGCGCACAACAGGATTGGCTTACCGCCGCCAAGCGAATCAAAGACCTCGGCCTCCCCCTCGTCGCCGTCGGCGGAGGAGGTTACGAGATCACGACCGTCCCGCGTATGTGGACCTCTGCAGTCCTAACCCTCTCCAACGTGCCCTACGCCGACGAAGTCCCCGAAGACCTTGCCAAGCAATGGGGAATGCCATTCTTCAGCGACCACCAAGAGCCGACCCCACGGAAAGTGGGAAGAGAGCATGCCGAGGGCGTGATTGCCTGGTTAGAGAAGCATCACCTGCCGAATATCCACTAGCACCTTTTTCCCATCGAAGCCGCATATCCTAAGATGCAGCTCCAAAAACGAACCCTCGACCCTCGACCCTCAA
>JBGGMI010000209.1:0-8175 GCA_041288075.1 Fimbriimonas sp. | reverse complement strand
GATGAGGCTAAGTTCAGTTCCGCTCTCGTGGCGCGAGCTGCCCTCAAGCTGGCTTCCACTCCCAACGCTGGAATGGATGTCATCGGAACCGCCATGGAAGAGGTTCGGACTGCTGGTCTCACCGTCACAGAAGAGAGCTGCATCACCAAGCGAGTTACGTGCACGCTTGCCGACCTCGGAAACATCGACCCCAAGGATCCTAGCTTCGTCGACGCCTTCAGGCAGACGGCAATCCAGGCTCTTCAGGACGCTGGCCAGCAGATCGACCCGAACACGTTCACCTTCACCAACCTCACCGTTGGTCCGATGGGCGATGTGTCGGCCGAAACGTCAAGCCGCGTAAGCAAGACGTTCAAGCTCGATGGCGCTCCTGCCGCGGGTGGTTTCAACGATGCCACGGATTCGTTCCCTGGTGAAGAGAACGGGCCTGCAGATGCCGCCGCTCTCCCTGCCGATCGACCAAGCGACATGAACACCGAAACCGATCACGTCATGACTCCTTCCGCTGACCTCCTTGCCAAGGCGGCCCGCGGTGAGGGTGGTCTCCGAATCGCTCAGATGATGGGCGGCGGTGGTGCTGCTCCTATGGGTGGCGCTCCGATGGGCGGAGCGGCTCCGATGGGAGATCCGATGGGTGGCGCGGCGCCGATGGGCGGCGATGCTGGCCTGTCCTCGCTCACTGTTCCTTCCGAGACTGGCGCTCCTGGCACCGAAGGCGTAGGCGAAGAGCCTGACGCTGACGGCATGTCCGAGCCTGGCGCAACCAAGCCCTTCGGTACGGTGTGTCCGCAGTGCGGAAGCATCGACACTGACGTCGCTGGCAACCACGGCAAGTGCAACTCTCAGGAGTGCGGAGCCGAGTGGGACATCGAGATGATGATCAAGATGACCGACGACGGTTCGGCCAAGGACGAGGCAGGCGATGCGCCTGTGGAAGATCCTGCTGCGGCACCTGGGCTTGGCGATATGACGGCTCCTGCTCCCGACATGGGCGCTGGCGCACCGCCTGCTGGTGGAGCTCCTGCTCCTGCGGCACCTGGCGCAAACGTCATGGCTTCGATCTGGTGGCAGTCCCCTGTCGCGCCATTCGTTCGATTGGCTGCGGCTGCTCGGGAAGGGAAGGAGCGAGAGGCTCGCATCGAGTCGGATGATCTGCCTGCGGGCTACATCTGCCTCTCCTGCGCCAACCGCAACCCCGACACCCTCGAGAAGATCGCGAGCAAGGATCACAGCAAGTCGTTCTGCGGCGGATGTGGTCAAGTGCTCATCTCCAAGAACCCTGAGTTCAGGGTGCAAGGAGGCAAGCGAATCGCTGCCAAGGCAGGACATGTCTGGAACAACGTGGTGTGGATCGCTCACGTTGAGTCCCTCGACTAAAACTAGGCTCCTGAGAGCCTAGTTCATGCCCGCTCGACACGCCTGAATAGGGCCTCGGGCGGGTTTCTTTTTTGCTCGTACAGTACGAGCCGTTCACTGGATATTCCGCTGAGCACTCAATCTTTTTTTGCTGGTAGCAGGTTCGCCAGTTCCGCATCTCGAAAGCCCCCTCTAGAGCGCCTTCGGCTGCAAAGCCAGCGCGAATTAGGAGCACGTCAAGAATGAGCAAAAACCTGACAGCGATGCAGGCTATGGAGGCCGCAAAGCTCCGAGAGTCCTACAACAACGAGGCTGAGCTAAGTGAAGCTCGCCGAGTTCTACAGGCTACGAATGAGCTTGACCCCGCGAGTGCCAGGGTCGTTGCCGCAGCCGTCCGAGTCGCGACGATCAAGGAACTAGGCGAGGAAGCTGGCCTAGACGACGACACGATCGGCGGCATCGTTGGCGAGGAGACCGATCCTTCGGATCTCGGCATGGAGCCAGGCGATGAGCCCGACAACATGGTCGAGCAGTACGAGGAAGAGGGCACTCTGCCCATTCCAGGCGAAGAGACGGACGAGATGGGCCTGGAGGATGCGCCTGAGGGCGATCTCTCTGATGACGGCGGTCTCGTAGACGTTCATTTCCAAGCGCCGAAGTCGGAACTCCCCGACATTGAAGAGCTTCTGGCCGAAATCCTCGGCGAGGCTGGCGCAGCTCAAGAAGAAGATTTCACCGCTCCTGACGCGGGCGCCGAGGGTCTCGACAACTTCGGCGATGAGGAGGAGGAGCCGCTTATGGGCGAATCCGACGACCTCGCAGGCGACGATCTCGCAGATCGTGCAGGTGATGACGCTGCTTTTGGTGAAGACATTACCAGCGGCGAGGACCTCGGCGACACCGAGGACGAAGACGCGGGCTTCGAGAGGCCCACGACCATGGCTAGTAGCAGGGGAACCGATATGCAGAACAACAATGCGGAGCGCCGCGAACTGCGCGCAGCTATGCGTGAGGCCGCCAACCGTGTCGCTAACACTGAGCCCAAGGACATCGGACTGGGACGAGACACGACTGATGGCACCTACGGTGGAGAGCGCGCCGAGTCCATTCAGCACGCCGAAAAGGCGCAGTACAAGGGCGAGGCCAAAACCCCGTCCAAGACGATGTCCAACTCTGAGGGCAACAGCCTGAAGGGTGACAATCCTAGCTTTAACAAGCGAAAGATCCCGACCAAGAATCCCGACAACCTTCAGTTCGGCAGCGAGTACGAGACTCTCACTTTCGAGAACGAGAGCAACGAGCTGGACTACAAGGTCGACTTCGGCAAGCTCGACATCCCTAGCAAGGGAGAGGCGGATCGAACCCCTGGTTTCGAAGTCCCGACTCAGAACGCCGAGTACACCACCAACCGCGACACCAACACGGGCGGCAACACCGTCACCGCTGGCGCCGAGGAGGAGGGCACCGACTTCGAGGACCACATGTTCCGCACGCTCATGGCAGCGGGCATCCCCGAGGCCAAGCTCGCGCAGATCTCGTTCGAAGAGGGCAAGCGCGCCTACGACCAGCTGATGGCACAGCGAGCTGCTGGCCAGAAGTCGGACTGGTTCAAGAGCAATGTAGAGGGCAAGGACGAGGATCTCGAGGAAGTCGGCGGCAAGAAGGCTGACAAGCTCGACATCACAGTCGATGCCAAGACGGCTTCGGTCGAGGCGATCCGCAAGGAGTACGCCAACGCACTCGAGCACGAGATCAAGAGGGTCAAGGCTGCATACAGCGTCAACAGCCAGCTTTTCGCCCACGGTCTCATTCGGCCCGAGGAGATCGACGCCCACGTAGAGTTGTGGCTGAACGACAGCAACATGTCTGTCAAGGCCATGTATGTGACGGGCCAGATGATGCTCCGCACGGCAGGCAACTTGCAGAAGCAGGTAGCGGCCAGCGCTGGTGACCAGATGGTCAGGACCAGTTCGCGCGGTATCAGCGCCGTCCCCGCGGTGGTTAACGCCCCGCAGTACAGCTCGGTGGAGAGCAATGACCTCAGCGGTCTGTTCTCGATCGGCAACCTTCCACGCCAGGCATTCAACAAGTTCCGCGAATACGACGAGTTGCAGCGAGCTTACGGATCCTACGCGCGGGAGTTCAACCCCCTCATCGACTAACGGAGGAAAGGAGAGAAAGAAAATGGCAGTAAGAGAGGTACACGCCCTCATCACCAAGAACGCGTCCATCGCGGCAGCCACGGAACTTCACGCTGGTGCGGCAGTAGCCGTCAACACCAGTGGGCTCCTGGTAGCAGCCGATCGTGACGATCACACTCGCGGTGCGTTCCTCGGCATTCTCGCCGACGACACGGCCCGCAGCGGCAACACTCAGATCGGTATCGTCCCCGTCGGCGCTTGCTGGCTGGATTCGGGCGATGCGTCGGTCTTCAACGCCTACAACAACGGCTTGTTCGTGTCCACTCGGCGCGCACTTGACCACATGCAGGACGAGACCGTCACCAACCCCAGCGACCTTGTGTCGGGCGCTTCTGGATTCCAGGGCCCCCGCCGACCCGCCGCTGTCTTCACGAGCCCGTCGACTGTGCTTCAGACCGACCAGTTCGCTGAGTACAAGACGGCCGACACGACAGGCCCATACGCAGCCGTCGATTCCGCCTTCTCGGGTGGCGACGCGTTCGCATACGGCGACCTGCTCACGTACGGCACGGGCGCCAACGCTGGCAAGTTCGTGAAGGTCACCGACGCCACGGTCACGCTGGTCGTTGCTCGCTTCGACAAGTGGGCTGACGCCGCTCAGAACCTGATGGAGATCACCCTCCTGATCTAGTGATCTGAGCGCAAGGGAACAAGAGGAGAACAAGAGGAAAAATGGGACAGATTCGAGGTCTTTCCACGAGCGCCGCTGATCAGAGAGAAGATCTGATCAAGGTAGCTCTCAATTCGGCCGAGGGCCGAGTTGCACTTGCTCAGGCCATGGTTGAGCCGATCAAGACGTCTCTGATGTATCAGGGCGTCGGCCGCAAGCTGCTCATGGTCGACGAGCTGCCGCAGGGCGCGCTGCCTCGCTACGAGCGAGACGTCGCCGTCCGATCGACGGTCATGTCGAAGAGAGGAACGGTTCCGACGCAGGTCGTCGAGGCTGAGGAACTCTTCATCCCGACCATCGAGATCGCGACCAACCCGACGATCAAGCTCAATGAGATCACTCAGCGACGCTTCTACATCGTCGACCGCGCTCAGGTCCGAGCCAAGGACTCGCTGCAGCGACAAGAGGACGTTGAGATTTTCAAAGTCATCAACGCCGCGATCAGCAGCGACCACAGCATCTCGGTTGCTGGAACCCTCCAGCCTGAGAACATCAACCTGGCGTTGACGCTCATCGAGGAGCACGAGCTCATCGGAGCCAAGATCGTTCTGCACCCGCAGCGATACAAGGACATCCGAACCTGGGGCAAGGAGTTCTTCGACGAGGCAACTCAGCGCGACGTGCTCATGACGGGCCTCTTCGGCCACATGTATTCCGCGGACATCCACGTTTCGACGATGGTGCCCAAGAATGCTGTGTACGTCATGGCTCCCGCGGGATTCGTCGGCGCGATGCCTGTTCGACAGGACATCACGGTTCTGCCTTCGGATGACACCAAGAAGCTCCGCATCGGTTGGGTCATCTACGAAGAGTGCGGCTTCGGCGTCATCAACGATTACGCCTGCGCCCGCATCGTCTGCAACTAAGGTTGCTGGCGAACTGAGCCTGATTGATTGGGCCACCTTTCGGGGTGGCCCAATTTTTTGTGTTCGGGTCGTACAGTATGCAGCCATTTAGCTACTTGCGGCGCAATTTCTGGAACCAGCCCTGAGGCTGTGCGCGTAGTTGCACAGTATTACTTTGACAGGCCGAAAAGCTCCGAACGCGATGTACGACTTGAACTACCGCATACCTGACTGGCCCAAAGAGCGCGTGGCCATCCTCGACCAAGCATTCTTTGAGCTTTTTGGTCACCACGACTCCTCTGTTTTTGAACATGCGGAGCTCTCTCCGATCGTAGGAGCCGTTGACGGTGTGGACGTAATCGCAGCCGCGGTGCTGCCTTATGACGACGGCTACGTTATTCAGATGATGTACGTGGAGCCTGAAGCGCGCTGCCGAGGCTACGCTAAGGCGATGATCCGACACATTCGATCGGTGTTTGCCCCGATATACGCTTCGCTCCCGATCACGACCGAAGGGGCGGCACTCGTTAAGGCCACGGGGATGCAAGTCGTAGAGCCAATCTCAGCCCTGGAAGCCGATGAGAATGAGATGATCGACTGCGAAAACGGTTCGTACGGTATTATCGGCGAATGAACCTAACTCGGAAGGCGCTAGAGGAACTCTGCTACGAGAATGGCTTTAACGAGTGGGACCAGCGTGAAGTGATGGAGTCCTTCATCGAATCTCGCGGCCTCGGCGAAGAGTTGGCGCACTACATCAAAGAAACGGTCGTCGCTAATCCTTCTAGATGCTACAGCAAGGAGTTCGGAGACGATCGACAATGCAAATGCGGCCACCCTTACTACCGCCACTTCGATAGCTACGAGCGCATGTCCCCCGTGGGCTGCAAATACTGCGGATGCAGGCGGTTCGACGAGTGGTATGGCAACCTGTCTCTCGAGACGGTGATCGTGCACCATCAGGAGAAGCAATTCCCATACGAGGCACCCGAAGGGCACGTATTCATGCCCCGACGGGCGGCATGGGACGATACGCAGTTCTTGATGGTGTTGCCAAACGGTGACTTAGCAGTGGCCTACTTGGACGAACTGGATCAGGAGCCTGAAGCTGAGACAATCGTGACATCCCCATATCGAGAGGCCCTCAAGGCGATGACGGATGAGGACCTTTCCGCAACGGACTATGGGCTCTGGCCAGTTGCGGATTTGATTTATGAAAGGTATGCGGTTCTAGCTAGCTAGGCTCGGACTGACGCAGTACGCGCCGCTCCTGTGCTTTTCTGGCTTGAATCCTTACGATCTGCCCCGTTGTTAAGCGGCGGCGCAAGTCCAAACTGTTCTTTACGGCTTTGCCATCCAGCGTGCCAAGGTCCACTTCAGCTCCTGGGCCAATCTCGAACAATGGAGCACCGTCTGCACGCAGAACGGTGATTGGATCACTGGTTGCATTACACACAATGAACCTTTCGACCGTGTACACCTGTAACTCGCCAACTTGCGTGATGCCCAGCCCTATTTGCTCGAACAGGACGCAGCCGCCGCGCAAGTGCTTGGGAGAAGAGGCAGGCATTGCATATGCAGGCGCTCTTCGGGCCATGATCCCCAGACGTTCAAGGCACACGATCATTGTTCCAGCCTTGAGCGCGTCACATGAGTATATGTCCACTTCAATTCCAGCCAAACGCATTAGCCCATCATCCGTGTCTAGCACGGCGTCACCGAAGTGGTCTCTGATTGCCCGTGCATCTTGAGAGTGAACGGCCACGGAGGCGGGCTGTGTGATGTTGCATAGTACGTGTGCCAAGGAGGGTTCCTCGTAGACTCGGTTTGCCTTCCTGGCAGTGGCCAACATGAAGTTTATAGCTTCGATTTCGATTTGGCCCACCAGGGACGCTGCGCCCCGCTGTACGAGTTTGGCAGTGTTCAGGCTTCCTGCCAAGATGTCCTCGATCCGCTCCGTAGGATTGGTGGCGATCATGATGGGCGGAAGGTACAAGTGATCGTAGGCTTCAGGGATCTCTGCGACGTTGTCCGCAGTACCACGAGTGCCATGCCGCTGCGTGAACGCGTTGATTCCACGCGCTTTACTCACCATGAATGGCTCTGGCTCGGAATCGCTATCTCTGGCTTCTCTGTGTGGAACGTGGGGCGCGGCATCCCACGAGAAGGTGAGTTGTTCGAAGGCCCGAGCTACAAACGACTTGGATAGGGCTGCGTCGAACTCGGTCGTGACATCGACTAATTTCAGGCCATCTAGGATGGCCGCGTGCATCTCTTCGAGCAATTGCATGTTTTGCTGTCTCCTTGGACCAGCTCATCACTGGCCTCTTACCCCAAGGTCATCGCCCAGGGCTCACCCAGAATTATACAAGCCCGCGACCACTCAGTCGGACCCGAGCGACATCCACCCAGCCCTGCTCCCGCTCCATGGCGATGCAGTTCATGCCTTCCTCGGCGCAAGCGATCGCAGTGCTCCCGCTGCCCATGTAAGGATCCACCACGGTGCCGCCGATAGGCGTTACGAGCCGCACAAGGTGGCGCATCAGCGCGATCGGCTTAACGGTGGGGTGGTTGTTCCCCTCGCCCCTCTCTGCGGCCGTGGCTTTGGCGCAATAGAAGAAGCGTGAAGCGCCACCCGCATTGGCGCCGCGGTGGACGACACACTCCTCCTGGCCCTGGAATTCGTTGAAGGCGTTCTTGAACTTTGCAGACCCTCGCCTCTTTGGATTACCACCGCTCTTGAGCAAACCAGACTGCTCGTCGAGCATGGCTGCGGCCTCTTCATCGAAAATAACGTTGGCTGGCCACCGACCTTTGTCGCTCGCGGAACCACCACCTGGCGTCATGCTTGTCGCCGTCCCAGCTTCGCGCGTTCCATCGTGCCCACGATCTCCGCTGCAATTCTTCGGGTAGTCGGGATCCTCCGCACGGATACGGCACCCGTCGATATTCATCAGCCCAGTTCCAAAGGCTAAAACGTTGTCGACGGTGGTGCCTACGATCGGCTTCCTCGCTAGCACGATGGGCTCATGGGCTGGTTTGAGCGTAGTCCCCCAACCCTCCCACTCTTCTGCTTCTGTGGGATCGCGGCCAGCTTGTTCGG
>JBGGMI010000208.1:0-4652 GCA_041288075.1 Fimbriimonas sp. | reverse complement strand
CCAGCATTTCGACTCCGATGATCAATAACGGATGGCCGATAAGGAATTCTTTGGTGCGTGGCCGGACGTACAGGAAGCGATCCAGAACGTTGCGCATCATGAGCTCGAAGCTGCTGGCGCCGGCGCCGGTATCGTTTCCGGTTCGGGCGATCATGATGGCAAGCCCGATCAGGATTGCAAAGCCCAGAGCGGCGGTGCCCCAGGTAATCGGCCCCCGAAGGGTGCCTTGCCAGTCCACCAGCCGGAGGAAGAACAATGCGCCTACGAGCACGATGGGTAAGAAAACGGAGAGCTTGACCCCGCGGAATTCGTCAGCCTGGATGTAATAGCTGAGCCCGTTGAGCATGCCCGCAACGCAGAGACCACCGGCTACGCTAAGCACTGACACGAGGAGGAAGCCCGCGATCGCATTCTTCGGCTTCATGCGGTCCAGCAGGAGATAGCCCAGGACCGGGAAGGCCACCGAGATGAAGAGCGTGATGATCTGGCTGCCCGATTTCGAAATACTCGCGAGTGCGCAGAGAAGTAGCAGTCCCCCTACTACGATCGCGGTTTTGCCTAGGTCGAGTCCGGAAACGGTGCGGATCGGCTTTCGAGACGGGTGAAACGCGGCGAAGGCAAACCAGATTGCCGGCACCGCGGCGAGGGCGATGAGCACGCGCCACCACTGCGGTAGGTCGGGCTCTTGGAACGGCTTTGGCCGTCCGATTTCTCCTCCCTCTTTGCGGATCTGATCGCCCACATCCTTAATGAATCCACCAAAAGAGGACAACGGCGCATCCGCCGAATAGGAGAGAGGGCGGAGGAGGAGGATCCGCATGTTGCGCTCCCGCCCGGCTCTTCCGAAGCGCTCCACCGCGTCGATCGCGGGCAGCTTATCGAGTTCGCCTACTTGAGCCGAGTGGAGGCGGATCACCTTCTCCGGGACGGCAGCCACGATGTTGGCGTCGCCGCCGATCCTTGTGAACTCGGGAGATGCGTAGAGCAGATTGAGTTGCTTGAGCTCGTCGATCGTGGCTGCCATCGAGTCTCGACGCCCTAGGATCTGGTCACCCATCGGCAGGTAGACGTCGACTCCGTCGGCAACGGCAGACCGCAACGTCTCACGAATGGCCTGAGAGGAGGCGCCCTGAGGATTGGCGTAGCGGCCGACGATCAGCAGGCCCAGACTCTTGGCTACTCGCAGTTGCTCTGGGTTCATTCCGACGGAAGTTGTTCGGATGAGCCCAGGGCTTAGGTCTTTGATGACGAGAAATCCGACACTTGGCTCGGCGGGTTCGACCACTTTTCCGAATCGGCGCTCGACAGCGCTTTGAACACGAGACATTTGCGCAAGGTCGGTGAACTGCAGGGCGGTGCGCGCGGGGCTTTGCGGATCGTTTGAGCGGTCTGTTCGGACGGTCAGTCGACCGGTTCCAATAAGATCGCCGATCGTCTCCTCCGAGAGCACCACTGAGTTGAGGCCTTGAGCCTTTAAGTTCTCGAGCGCGGCGGTTGCCGACAGCCCTTGCGCGGAAGCCAGCGCTTCGACCGTTTCGTACTCGGCCGTAATTGCCACCGCCTTGTTCTTGGCTTCTACTTCATGCCTTTTAGCAATCGAGTAGAGGGAAAGCAGCACCGAAAGGCCCACCGAAAGCCAGAGCCAAAGAGGGAGTTGCCGGTTTGAAGAATCGGAAGGCTTAGTCGCCACCTGACTAGACTAACTCAAACTCGTCGGTGCTGTCACGTACGATCGCTTGCCGGCCGCCCATCACGAGGACCGTCAGCATGCCTGCGAGGAAGCCGCCCGCGTGCGCCCAGTTGGCAACGGCTTCTTGCGGTAGCACGATTTGCATGAGGAACCATAAGCCCAGCAGCACCCATGCGGACACCTCGAAGGAAAGAAACGCCAGGATGGGAACCCATATTTCGATCTTGCTGGCGGGGAACAGCAGGAAGAATGTGCCCAAAACCCCACCGATTGCGCCCGATGCCCCTAGCGTCGGCACCATTGAATTGGGGTCGACGAAAATCTGGCAGAAAGCGGCGGCAATGCCCCAAAACAGATAGTAAAGGGTGTAGCGCACGGGACCGATCGCATCCTCGACGCCGCCTCCGAACACGATCAGATAGACCATGTTGCCGAGGAGGTGGAGGAGGCTCCCGTGAAGAAACATCGACGTGAAGACGGTGATGATCGGAAATCGATCGTCGGACGTCCCGCCGACGACGAGCATCACCTGCTTGGGGCGCATTGCTAGATCGGCGAAGACGACGCTCGGACCAAAGATCGAGCCCTGCCGATCCCACACGAACAGGATCACGTTCAGCAGCACCAGCGTCCACGTTACAATGGGCGCCCGCTTGTGCAGCCGGTCCGTGCGAAGGGGGATCACTGGGCCGAAATTCTACTAGGTCTTGGTCTCGCCACGATCTAACGTCGTAGAGCCGCGATCTTCTTCCATACTTGGCGAGTGGGACCGAGGTTCGAAACCTTGCTGTTGAGCGAAATGCCGGTCGGGGACGCGTACGACCTGCTGACCGCTTGCGTGTCTCCACGACCGATCGGATTCATCAGCACGATCAGCGCTCAAGGTCAACCGAATCTGGCGCCGTTTTCTTTCTTCACGGTCGGTGGAGCGAATCCACCTTCCATCGTGTTTTCGGCCGTTCTGAATATCGATGGGTCGATGAAGGAGACCTTCAAGAACGTGTCCGACACGGGTGAGTTCGTGGTGAACACGGTTCATCGCGACATGATGGACGGAGTAGGAAGGGCGGCCGTCCGCGCTTCGGCCGATACTCCGAAGTGGGAGCGGTCAGGATTCGGACAGTTGGCCAGCGTGCAGGTCCGCCCCCCGCGAGTCGCTGAGAGCCTGGTTCAACTCGAGTGCAAGGTCTTTCAAATCCTGGAGCACGGAACCGGACCGGGCTCCGCTCGCTACGTCATCGGGGAAGTCCTGGTGGCCCATCTTTCACCCGATCTCCTTCAGCACGGGAAAGTCTCGGGCGACCTCGTGCATTCGATTGCACGGATGGGCGGTAAGGCTTACGTGGATACGGCAGCGCTCGAACTGTTTGAGCCGGAGGCACTGTGAACCCCGTCGTCCAAGTGAAAGGGCTCAGCAAGCGCTTCCCCGGTGTTCAGGCGCTGGATGACGTGTCGGTAAGTTTCCACGAAGGATCCGTCCACGCCCTCTTGGGCGAGAACGGAGCCGGTAAGTCGACGCTGGGCAAGATTCTGGCCGGCCTCTATCAACCTGACGGCGGTGAAATCCTTTTTGCGGGCAAGCCGGTGCACTTTCGAACGCCGAACGATGCCGTTCATTGCGGAATCGCGATGGTCCATCAGGAGCTGCTGTTTGCCGAGAACTTGAGTGTTGCGGAAAATCTGTGTTTGGCGGAAATGCCGGCGAAAGGGTTCATCGTCGATCGGCAAGAGATGCGCCGGCGAGCAACCGAGTGGCTGGCTACCATCGGCGCGCAGATCAGCCCCGACACGATCTTGGGCGACCTACCGATCTCGAAGCAGCAACTCGTTCAGGTGGCGGGGGGAATCGGACGGGGAGCGAAGGTGCTGATCTTTGACGAACCGACCAGCAGCCTCTCGCAGACCGAGGCCGACAAACTGCTGGAGCTGATCCGGGAGCTCAAATCTCAGGGAATCACCTGCATTTACGTCTCGCACCGCCTCGATGAGATCTTTGCGATTTGCGATACGGTTACGGTTTTGCGCGATGGCAAGCTGGTGGATACATGCCCGATTGAGGGGATGACTCGCGACGACTTGGTCCGCAAGATGATTGGACGGGAGCTTGCCGCCAGCCTTGCCGAGCACGACCAATTCGAAGTTGGCGCCGAGGTGTTGTCGGTCCAAGGGCTTTCAAGCCTGGGCAAGTTCCAGGATGTCTCGTTCTCCTTACGAGGTGGGGAGATCTTAGCCTTGGCGGGCCTTGTTGGGGCAGGACGGACGGAGGTGGCAGAGGCGCTGTTCGGGCTCGACGGTCACTCGACGGGAACCGTTAAGGTGCACGGTAAGACCATCTCGGCCAAGAGTCCGAAACAGGCGATGGCGCTCGGAATGGGGCTCGTCCCCGAAGATCGGAAGCGCCATGGACTCGTGCTTTCCATGACCGCCAAGGAGAATGTGTCCTTGCCTACGCTGGGTCGACTGTCGACTGCTGGTTGGGTCAAGACCGGATCGGAGAGGGCGCTGGCTCAGCGCTTCTTCGAGAAGATGCGGGTGAAGGCGCCGACGATCGACGCTTCAACCATTGGACTATCCGGCGGAAATCAGCAGAAGCTGGTCTTGGCCAAGTGGATGGCCGCCGATACCGATTTGCTCATTGTCGATGAACCGACGCGAGGCGTGGATGTTGGTGCGAAGGCCGAGATCCACAATTTGGTGAGGCAGCTTGCGGCGGAAGGGAAGGCGGTGCTGTTGATATCGAGCGACCTTCCCGAGTTACTGGCCCTCGCCACCAGGATCCTTGTCATGAGAGAGGGCCGAATCGTGGGCGAGCTACCGGCAGGCGCCACGGAAGAAGCGGTCATGCGGGTGATGGCGGGCATCGGCCTTACCTCCGCTACTGCTTCTCTCTAAGCGGATCAAGCGGTTTTTAAGACGGACCCAGTTAGATTCATTACCCATGAATGGCTTCGCCAAGATCTCG
>JBGGMI010000207.1:0-11844 GCA_041288075.1 Fimbriimonas sp. | reverse complement strand
GGCGTGACCCGGATTGGCTCTCGGCATTGGCATGCTCGGCGATTCTCTATCTGCTCTGGAAGCCGTTCTCGGTGTACGACATGGGTTTCCAGCTCTCGTTTGTGACGGTCGCCGCCTTCTGTCTCTTCTTGGTGCCATCGCGGGACGTGCCAGAGGGGCCGGTCAGGCATTGGCTGAATTTGGCAAAGGAAACTGGTTGGGCGGGGTTGGTGGCTTCCGTATTCTCGGCACCGCTTGTCGCTTATCATTTCGGCAGGTTCTCCATCGTGGGCGTTGTGGCGAACGTTTTGATCGCAGCAGTGGTGCCGGCGATCATCGTGGTGTCGTTTGTGGCGCACTTCGTCTCCTTTGTGTGGCCGGCGGCGGGTGGGGCGATCATGCAGTGGTTCGTTAAGTCCTGGATCGGCTACCTTTATGCGGTGTTGGACTTGATGGCGACTCCAAGCTGGGCTTCCGTAGCCGTGCCTGAGTTCAATGCCTATGCGCTGGTGCCGCTTTACGTGGCGGCGATTGTCGCCTGGAGGGTTCATGTCCGCCGCGCTTAGGTTCGGCATCGGCGGCTTCTTTTGCCTAAGTGCGGGCTGGTACCTGGGCGGCGTCCAGCTCCAGCAAACCCGGCTCACCTTCCTCTCCGTCGGGCAGGGAGATTGCGCGGTGATCCAGCACAAGGGGCGAACCATCCTCGTCGATGCGGGGCCTTCCGAGCAGGCAGCCAGATGGGACGTGATGCCGAAGCTTCGCTTGCTCGGCGTGACGGATGTTGACCTGGTGCTCTTGACGCATCCCGATCTGGACCACATCGGCGGCATTCCCGTGCTTGCGAGGGCGTTTCCCCGTGCGACGTTCAGCATGCCTTCTGCTTTCGAGAAGAACGTCGACTGGCTTGATCACGTTCGGGAGTTTGGGCTTGCTCCGAACCGGGTGAAATATCTCCCGCGGCAAATGACTGGGGATCTTGGGGACCTTAGAATCGATGTCTACTGTCCGGAGGTTTGGCCGGGTGGTTCGGACAACGATGGCTCGATGTTCTTGCGCGTTAGCGAAGGCAACGCCTCGGCAGTGCTTTCGGGAGATGCCAGCGCGGAGGCGGAGGCGGTTGTGGCGGTGAACGGCGATTGGTCTTCGCAAATCATGAAGGCCGGACACCACGGCAGCCGCTCTTCTTCTTCCTGGGAATGGCTGTCGGAGGTGAAGCCGAAGTGGGTAGTGGTGAGCTGCGGGCGGAACAACAGCTACGGGCATCCTCACAAAGAAGTCCTCGAACGGGCCGCGTCAGTGCATGCGCAACTGGCGAGGACTGATCGCGGGGACGTGCGCTTCATCCTCAAAGGCGGGTCATTCGTTCTCGAATCCCCCGATCATTCAACCGAGTCAGGGGACGCGCATTAGGCCTGATTCTCGGGCCTCCGCTTCCAATGTGGAGTCAGGCTTGAACATTCTTGGGTACTGGCCAATCCCCGGGCCTGGAGACGTCCAGTAGGCTTGAGCAATCCCGGTCGCCGTGTAAGTCGCAAACGGATCGCGCAATGCGTCCTGATTGCCTTCAGGGTTGTGATTGAGCAGCAGGGGATACGCAGTCAAGTCGGTGCTCAGGAACCAAAACTGGCTGTCGTGCTGGATGTTCATGTCCTTTAACATGAACAGCACGCCGCTCGTCATCGGCTCTCCACCGTAGTGACACGGGCCGGGCATGATGCAAGAAAGCGTGGGATTGCTCATCGCGAAGCCCTGCCAGTTGACGAGGCCGAGGCCTTGCCACAGCAACGGCAGGCGCGTGGGTTCAGCCACCTCCGAGAGACGGTAGGCGTGTAGCAAGCCGTTGTAGGAGTAGCCGACGGTCGCATAAGGCTTCGTCGCATCTTCATAGTTCACCGGCTCCTTCACGACAGGAAGGTCCGGCGCGGCCAGGATCGCGTCGTTCTTGTAGTAGCGGCGCGTCGCATTGATCCATGTCATGCCGTCAGCCTCTGTCTTGGCCTCGGTCTGGTTCTCGCGCTGCCATCCCTGCGGCACTTCGATGCGTGAATTCCAGCGCCACATGTTCGGTCCGCGTGGTCCGAAGGCGAGGGGGAGTGTCTCGTCGTTGTCGTAGGCGTATTGGATGATCGCCCGGCCGAGCGTCATCATGTTCGCTTTGACGGGGTCCTCGTGAACGTCTGCCCGAGCCATCATCGGATAGAGCACGGCGGCTCCAACGACTACGATCATCAGTGCCAAAGCGGCTTCTTTAGCAAATCGCTGCATCTCAATCCTTTAGTGAGCCATCGCTCATCGATCGTTCATTTACTTTATCCGAGGATCGGCAAGAAGCCTGAATGACCGCTCCTCGATGACCTTTCCGTCGACCGTCAGCCGGACCATGTAGGTTCCCGGCGCCGCCGTGGGGCCGAGGGGGCTCGGGGGCGTGTCCTGGTAAATCGCGGATATTGGGAAGGACCTTCTGCCAATCGAAGGCGGTTCCCCATGCATGTCCCACACGAACCGGTGCGAACCGGTGGTGGTGGCGAGGGGTTGGAATGGGCGAATCCAATAGGTTGGAATCTGCAGCTCGTTCACGTCGATCGCGGGAGGCTTGTCGTCGCTGCTGAACCTACGTATGAGCTTGTTGGATGCGTCGGTGATCTCCATCACCAGATGCTCTGCGGCTTGGGGCAGGTAGTAATAGAGAATCGCTCCGTCGGGCGGGTTCTGGCCGGCCGGCTCTTCTTGAGGGAGCGGGGTGTCGGTGTTCGCGTTTCGGTCGAACAGGTAAGTGTCGCGCGGTTGGAAGAGATGGGCCATGCGGTTCACTTTTGCCTGTTCTCGCAGTGGCGACATATCGTCGAGAATCCAGAACGAGCGTCCGTGGGTTCCGACCACGACGTCGCTTTCGTGGATCACCAGGTCTCGAATGGAGGTCGCCGGCATGTTGAGGCGAAGGGGATTCCAGTGGTCGCCATCGTCGGTGGAGAAATACACCGCCCGCTCGCTTCCGCAAAAGAGGAGGCCCTTCATGACCGGATCCTCACGGACGCAGTTGATCGGGTCGGTCGGTAAGCCGTTGACGATCTCGGTCCAGCTCTGGCCGAAGTCGTGCGTACGGTAGATGTGGGGGCGCATGTCGTCGAGGCGAATGCGGTTGACCGCGACGTACGCGGTTGCCTCGTCAAAGCGCCCCGCATCGATAAGGGACACCTTGCTCCAGGCGGTGAGGCCGGGAGGGGTCACGTTGGTCCAGGTCTTGCCCGCGTCGCGTGTGACGTGGACCAGCCCATCGTCGGTGCCCGCCCAGATGATGCCCTTGCCTTTGTGGCCGGGTGCGACGGTGTAGATCACGCCGCGCTGCGCCATGAACTCCAACTCGGCGGTGCGGTAGATGCCGATGGTTTCGGGCACCTCCGTCTTCTCGCGCGAGAGGTCGGGGGAGATCACTTCCCAGGTCTTGGCACCGTCACTCGTTTTGAAGAGATAGTTGCCGGCAAAGTAGAGCGTCTTGGGGTCTTGCGGGTCGAAGAGGACAGGTGCGGTCCGGAGGAATCGTGCCTTTAGCTCCTGCGCCTGCGGAGGCGTGACGCGGTCTACATCGCCGGTCAGCTTGTTGTACCGCGTGATCTTTCCTCCATAGATCAGGTTAGGATTGAGGGGGTCAGGTGCAACATATCCGTACTCCTCCACGCCTACGGGGTGCCATTCCCGGAAGGTGATCTGACCATCGTTGCCGCGGCTGGAGATGCCGACGGAGCCGCTTTCCTGTTGGCCCCCGTACACGTTGTAGGGCACCTGGTTGTCGGTGATGACGTGATAGAACTGCGCCGTGGGCTGGTTGTACCAACTGCTAAAGGTCTCGCCGCCATTCACGGTCACGATCGCGCCTTGGTCGGAAGCTAGCAGGATCGTGTCGGTGTTGTCGGGGTTGATCCAGATGGTGTGGTAGTCGTCTCCGCCGGGAGCGCCTCGCCAGGCGGTGAAGGTCTTGCCCGCGTCGGTCGACTTATAGGCGCAGACGTTTGCAATGTAAACGATGTCCTTGTTCTTGGGATCGACTTTGATCTCGGCGAAGTCGTCGCCTCGTCCCCAGAGCCGTCGCTGCTCGTTGATCCGCTTCCAACTCTCGCCTGCGTCTTCGGACAGGTAGATGCCGCCGGACTGAGGGGCGTCGACGGTGGCGTAAATCCGCTTTGAATCGGTTGGGGCGACGCAGAAGCCGATGCGGCCGAGTCCTTCGCGGGTGGTGGGCAGGCCTTTCGTTAGCTGCCGCCAGGTGGTGCCGCCGTCGGTCGATTTGTAGAGCCCACTGTTCGGCCCCTTCCAGGATCCGTTCTCCCACGGGCCTTGCCGGCCGGCCCAAAGGTCGGCGTATATCGTGTTTGCATTCCTGGGGTCGAAGGAGAGCGCGATCGCGCCGGTGTTCTCGTCCTTGTACAGCACCTTCTCGAAATTCTTGCCGCCGTCGAGGGAGCGGAAGACGCCACGCTCGGGATTTGGTCCGTATGGGTGGCCGAGGACGGCTACAAAAAGCCGGTCGGGGTTCCGCGGATCGACGATGATGGAGCCAATCTGCTGGCCATCTCGGAGCCCGAGGTGAGTCCAGGTCTTGCCGCCGTCTGTGGACTTGTACATGCCGTCACCAACCGAGAGGTCCGGCCGCTGAAGCCCCTCGCCGCAGCCGACGTAGATGGTGTCGGGGCGCGATGGGGCGACGGCGAGTGCGCCGATGGAGCCGGTGGGCTGGTCGTCGAAGATCGGCTTCCACACTCGGCCATAGTCGTTAGTTTTCCAAACGCCTCCGTTGTTGACGCCGATGTAGAACACGTTCGGCTTGCCAGGAATGCCGGTTGCTCCAACCGTGCGGCCGCCACGGTGCGGGCCGATACAACGCCACCGCATCGCGTCATAGAGGCTCGGGTCAACCTGGGCGAAGCTAGTAGCGCTTAAGATGGCCAGTGCAGGAAGCAAGTAACGAGAAAGGCTCACACTCGCATTTTGGCCCGAAGATAGGCGCTAGATGATTTGCACGTCGTGGGCGCCTTCTTGGACTTCGCCGATGATCGCGGCGGCCTCTCCCGCTTCGGTAAGTCGTTGGACCACGACGGGTGCGAGCATTCTGTCGACGACGAGGACCATGCCGATGCCCATGTTGAAGGCGCGGAACATCTCGCTATCCGGGATGTTTGCCGCTTCTTGAATCATTTGGAAGATCGGCAACGGAGTCCAGGAGCGGCGCTCGATGATGATTCTTAGGTCGGCGGGAATGACCCTGGGGACGTTGTCGTAAAGGCCTCCTCCCGTTATATGTGCAACGGCAGTGATGCCATCGAGGTCCTGGAGGAGCGGATAGACGGAGTTGAAATAGCAGCGGTGCGGCCTGAGCAGCTCCTCGCCGATGGTGCGGCCGAGACTCGGCACTTCTTCGCGGACGCTGTGGCCGGCGATTTCAAACAGCGCGCGGCGGGCGAGGGAATAGCCGTTGGTGTGGAGGCCATCGCTTTGAAGCCCGATGACGGCGTCGCCCTTGTTTGGCTTTCCGCGTGGCAGCTTGCGCTCTTGATCGACAATGCCGACGATGGCTCCTACGAGGTCGATCTCCTCGTCCACATATACTCCAGGCATCTCGGCCGTTTCTCCGCCTATCAATGCGGCTCCTACGTCTTGACAAGCTTGGGCCATGCCGCGTAGAACGTCCTCGAACATGAGCCCAGAGAGTCTGGAGCAGCCATAGTAGTCGAGGAAAAACAGGGGCCTTGCGCCTTGGCAGAGGATGTCGTTGACGCAGTGGTTGACGATGTCGTAGCCGAGTCCGCTGTAGTCGCCCACGGCTGCGGCAACCTTTGTTTTGGTGCCTACCCCATCGATGGAGCTGACGAGCACCGGCTTTTCCATGTCCGGAAAGGTGGCCTTGAACAGGCCACCGAATCCACCGATGCCGCCGATCACGTTTGGGCCGTGGGTGCTTTGGATCGAGCCGGTCACGGCACGCAGTGCTCGCTGCGCCTCGTCGATGTTCACGCCGGACGACGCATATGTCAGCTGGTCGGACATGGCACTGAGGGTACCTCTGCACACGTAGAAGCCATTTGGAATTCGCCAATTTGCAGTTTCCGTGCTACTCTAAACACAACTTCCCGAGGTGGAAAAAGAATGATGAAGATTCGCTTATTTGCAGTCGTGGCGCTCGCCGCAATGGCACTGGGTGCGTTCGGCCAGGGGCCCAACTCCTCTGCCGAAGAGATGCTTGCCAGCATCAAGGCCATTCAGCCGCCGGCTTACGATTCCTCAAAGAAGGACGACAAGGCCTACATTGACCAATACATGAAGGACTACAACGAGGCCATGACCAAGCGAATGGACTTGATGTTGGCTTTCTACAAGGAGTATCCGACGCATCCGGAGACTCCGTCCCTCCTCGGCCAGCGCTGGATGAACATGGCACCGTCGGCCGATACCATCACTGAGATCGATGGTGTCATTGCCGCCGCTGCGAGCCCAAAGGTTGTTGAGACAGCGACTTATCACCGAGCTCGCTTCGGGATTGGCATGTCGCGTGGCGACTCCGCCAAGGCGCTTGAGGCTGCCGACCTGTTTATCAAGAAGTATCCACAGGATCCTCGCGGCGCCAGCCTGTTGAGCAGCGTTGCCGAGACGCAAAAGACTAAGGAAGACAAGCTTGCGATGTACGAGCGAGTCGTTCGGGAGTACAAGGATGCGCCCGGCGCGAAATATGCCCCAGGCAAGATCAAGATGATCAAGGGGCTTGGACAGCCATTCGAATTGTCCTTCACCGACGCCATCACCGGCGAGAAGAAGACGATGGCCGATTTCAAGGGCAAGGTTGTCGTAATCGACTACTGGGCCACTTGGTGCGGCCCTTGCGTTGCTGACCTGCCGAAGGTTCAGAAGATGTATTCCGAGCTGAAGGATCAGGGCGTCGAGATCATTTCGATCAGCCTCGACGTTTCTGAGGACAAGGGCGGGCTGAAGTCGCTTCGAGACTTCGTCGCCAAGAACCCAATGCCTTGGAACCACTACTACCAGGGCAATTACTGGGACAGTGAGTTCTCGAAGTCCTGGGGCATCAACTCGATCCCTGCTCTATTCCTCGTCGACCA
The DNA here is from genome assembly GCA_041288075.1 of Fimbriimonas sp. Classification (GTDB taxonomy): domain Bacteria; phylum Armatimonadota; class Fimbriimonadia; order Fimbriimonadales; family Fimbriimonadaceae; genus Fimbriimonas. The sequence continues at coordinate 4,759 of JBGGMI010000207.1, read as the reverse complement.
GAACGGCGTCCTCGTAGACGTTCAGGCTCGCGAGGGTTTGGAGTCGCGGGTCAAGGCGCTTCTTAAGAAGTAAGCCACTTTATAGGTCGTATAGGTCTTTTAGGACTTATACGGCCTATTTTTTCGCCAGGCTCTGGGTGAGGGATGCCACCTGCTGCTGGGCGGCTTTTAGCATTTTGGAGTCGATGCCGGTGAGCTGTTCGAGCATTCCAGAATCCAAAAGCGCCATGAGATTGATGCTTTGCCGCACGCGCCAGAGCTCCTGGATCATTGCCTTCTTCTCTTCCAACTTTAAGTCGGCGATCGACTTGCCGTAGCGCTTGTGTAGCTCGCCTATTCTCTTCGGAACGGCTTTGAACCGCTCGGGGAATTCTCGCACGAGCTTTTCGGCGGCCGGTTTGCCCTGCTTTTGAACCGTGGTCCATGCACCTTGGATCCACGAGACGCCTTGCTGTACGACTCCAGGCTTGTTGTCCTGAAAGCCGAGCGAGGCGATCGCGCAGAAGGCGGCTAGATGCGTGAGCATGTCCACTCATTCTAACGAACTCACACTTCATCAGGTTTCTACCGGCCTTTGCAATAAACTAAGCCGCTCGTGAAAATCACTGCGCTCCGCGAATTCGGCGTGTTGCTGCTGCTGGTGCTGGTGTGCACGGTAGCGGCGATTCGCGAGCCGCGGTTCTTGGAGCCTTCCAGCATTAATAGCATCCTTTTGTGGGCGCCGCTGTTGATTGTCGTCGGCATCGGGCAGATGATGGTCATCGTCACGCGCGGAATCGATGTGTCGGTGGGATCGATGCTCGGGCTTTCCGGCATGCTCGTGGGCATCCTCTTTCGTTCACAGCCGGGACTGAACGTTGGGCTCGGCGTGCTGGCTGGCGTAGGAGTCGGATTCCTCCTCGGCAGCCTCAATGGAGCGCTGATAACCTGGGCGAAGGTGCCTCCGATCATCGCGACACTCGGGACGTTGAGCGCGTTTCGCGGGCTGATCTTTATCGTTAGTGGTGGGGAGCAGATCGATGGGAACGACTTGCCGGTGGCGCTCAATCAGTGGACGCTCGGCGGACCTTTGAGCGTTGGCGGCGTGACGATCTCTTGGCTCCTTGCGATGGCGCTGGCGCTGGCCGGAGCTGCGGCGTGGTTTCTCGCGAAGACCCGCGCAGGCCGTGACATTTATGCGCTGGGGAGCAATCCGGAGGCAGCGCGGCTGAGAGGCGTGCCGGTCAATCGGGCCCAGTTCCTTGTTTATGCGATTACGGGAGCGCTTGCCGGACTTGCGGGTGTGATGTATGCCTCGCGCTTTGGATTTGTGAATCCCGCGACGGCTGGGCAGGGGTATGAGCTCACCGTGATCGCAGCGGTAGCGATCGGGGGCACGAAGATTACCGGCGGTTCGGGATCGATCCTCGGCGTGGTGCTGGGATGTTTCCTGTTGGGTGCGATCAACGTGGCACTCGCGGTGTTGGGGATCGAGGCTTCGTGGCAACTGCTCGTTTACGGCGTGGTCATCCTGCTCGCCCTGCTGATCGATGCCGCGACCAGGCGTACGCTCGAGGTGCGGCAGGTTGCATAAGCATCGCGAGCTAATTCCAGCGGTGCTGGTCGTGGTCGCGTTTATCGTCGGGTCGATGCAGTCCCGGTTCTTCCTGGACTCGCGCTATCTTCTCGACTCCTCCACTCTCTATGCGGAAGCAGGTCTGCTGGCGCTAGGGATGACGCTCGTGATTATCAGCGGCAACATCGATCTTTCGGTTGCATCGACTCTGGCTCTCGTGGCGGTCGTATCGGCAAATCTTCTCGACGCTGGTTGGGGCTTGCCGGCGGTGGTTGTGGCCGCTCTGGCACTCGGGGCGCTGCTTGGCTGCATCAATGGCTGCCTGGTTGCGTATGCGGGCATTCCGTCGTTTATGGTCACGGTCGGGACGTTGGCTTTGTACCGCGGGGTGGCGCAGGCGATGCTGGGGGCGGAGTCGGTGAAGATGCCGTCGGAGCTGATCGGGATCGATATGAAGTACGTGCCGGGGACAGTTGTGCCGGTCTCGCTGGCGGGCCTTATTGTGATAGCTACGGTTTGCGGACTTGTACTGAACCGATCCGTGCTTGGCCACTGGGTGCGGGCCGTGGGCACGAATGAGAAGGCGTCGTTCTACTCGGGCGTGCCAACGGCAGGGGTGAAAGTGGCGGTGTTCGCCATCGCCGGAATGCTTGCGGGGCTGGCTGCGTTGCACATCGATTCGCGACTCGGAGTCGCTCGCTTCGATCATGCCAGGGGGCTGGAGGTGGACGTAATCACGGCGGTGGTGCTCGGGGGCACGAGCATTTTTGGGGGCAAGGGATCGGTCCTCGGAACGATGCTCGCGCTGCTCCTGATCGCTCTGATCCGAACGGGAATGGGTGTCGCGAACGTGAAGGCGGAGTATCAGCTCGCGGTCATCGGCTCGCTTTTGGTGATTACAGTGGTTGCAACGAACCTTGGGGAGCGACTTGCTTCGCGTGGCAGGGTTAAAATGCGAACACAGAAATGAAAGCTCACTGGATCGGTTTACTTGCACTTGCGTGCGTCTTCGGCTGCGCTCCTAAGGAGGAGGCCAACACGTCCCCTGGAACTCCGTCCGATACCGGCAAGAAGCTAAGCGTGGTTTACATCCCCAAGAACACGGGCAATCCCTACTTCAACGACGTGAACCGTGGCTTCGAGGAGGCCTGCAAGGAAGTTGGCGCCGACTTTACGACGGTAGGTCCAGCATCGGCGGAGGCGACGTCTCAGATTCCGATCATCAAGGAGCAGATCCAGCGAGGAGTCGATGTCATCGCGATTTCGGCCAATAGCAAAGACGCGCTCAATCCGGTGCTGGATCAGGCGAAAGCGAAAGGGATCGTCGTCATCACCGTGGACTCCGATTTGACAGACAACGAGAGTCATCGGGACGCCTGCACGATTCCAACTGACTTCTCCAAGATCGGCGAGGGCCAGGTGGCGCTTTTGGGCAAGCTGATCGGCAATGAAGGGGAGATCGCGATCTTGAGCGCTACGACCGATGCGACGAACCAGAATGCGTGGATCGAGAAGATGAAGGAGGAGCTAAAGAAGCCCGAGTTCTCGAAGATGAAGCTGGTCGAGATCGTTTACGGCGATGATGAGCCTCAGAAGAGCACGACGGAGTGTGAGGCATTGTTGACGAAGCATCCGAACTTGCGCGGGATCATTTCTCCGACGACGGTTGGCGTCGCCGCAGCGGCTCAGGTTTTGGAGCAGCGCGGCGTCTATGCGGGGGGGCCGAAGGCAGTCGGAAAGGGAGTCGAGCTGACGGGGCTTGGGACTCCGGACCAGATGCGTCGTTTCGTCGAGTCTGGCGTGGTGAAGGCGTTCCAACTCTGGGCTCCTTACAACGAGGGGTTTCTTGCGGCGTACATCGGGACGCAAATGAAGCAGGGCAAGCTGAAGCCTGCGGCAGGAATGGAGATCGATGTTCCGAAGCTTGGGAAGCGGACTTTCACGGAGAAGCTGGAACTCGTCGGGTCGCCGCTAGTGACGTTCGACAAGAAGAACATCGGCGAGTATCACTTCTAGCGAGCGAGAGAGCCACCCCTAAGATTGCAGTGGGGCTCGGTTCTCCACACGGAGTCGACGTTCCCACCAGACCCCGGCACGACTCATTCGAGCCGGGGCAGCGGACTGGATTATTGCCTCGGTCTTACGTTTGTGTCGACTTCTCTTGGCGGCGTCTGATTCAGCGGATCGAAGACTCTCGGAAGGGCGGAGCCTTCGGCTTCGTTCCAGCCGGGGACGACTTCATATTTGCGGGTGAGATGGTCGCCCGAGATGAAGTACATCACACCCAGCACGATGAAGCCAGCCGCAACCCATAGGCGCGTGAGAGAGGAGGCGTATTTGACTCCCATAAAGAACATCACGACCAGCAGAGCCTTGGTGACGGCGATCGTTAGGGCCAAGATGTTTGCGATCCAGTTGCCGTGAATGGGGCCGACGTCAGGAATGTTCCAAAAAGACGCCCACACCGTGAGAGCCATGAGCACGATAAGCGCCAAGATGGTCTTCACATACACGCTGATGGGAGTGACGTGATGATCGCCGCCGGATGTCAGTGGAGTGCTTGCCATTTTCTTAGTGGGTCAGTCCGTGCATAGGAGCCGGCATGAGATAGAACAGTGGGAACAGGAAGATCCAGACCAGGTCCACGAAGTGCCAATAAAGGCCAACAAGCTCGGTCGGGATGAAGTCCTTGGTGACGAGCCGATTCTTCTTGTACCAAAAGCCGAATAGAGCTCCGAGAACCAAGATGCCGACGACGACGTGAACGCCGTGGAGGCCGGTCATCCCGAAGTAGAGACCGTAGAACAACTGCGCGTGGTTGAGATTCGCGCCGTGCAGCACCTGCGGATCGGTGGTGAACCCGATACCGGGCACGAGATGGTGCTCAATTTTGGACGAGTACTCGAAGAACTTGACGACAAGAAAGATGAACGCCGCAGCGATGGTTAGCGTGATGTTGAAGAGCACCATCTTGCGGTTGTGCGTCTGCGCTCCAAACACAGCCAGCACCATGGTGAAGGAGCTAAGGAGCAGGACGACCGTGTTGAAGCCGCCCCAAAACACGTCCAGGTGCGTGTGCGCCTTCCAGAAGTCGAGCTGGTAGGCGAAGCGGTAGAGGCTGTAGGTGAAGAACAGCGCTCCAAAGAACATCACCTCGGTGACGAGGAATGTCCACATGCCGACGATGTAGGACTCGTTCTGCTG
>JBGGMI010000206.1:0-3124 GCA_041288075.1 Fimbriimonas sp. | reverse complement strand
GATTTCTGCACGGAGTTCTGTCCGGTGTGGCCTTTCTTCGTCTAACGCGGGCGGGGCGACTACGAGCAAGAAGAACTTGGTATCGGGCGTGTTCTCCTCAAATAGCCTCTGAACTTCATCAAACGCACGCTCGAGAGGAGGAGAAATTGGGCATTGGGCTGCTTCGCCGGTTCGATATCCCATGTCCTTGAAAGCATCCTCAACACGGTCGCAGTCTGCCTGGGTGGGGAATAGCATGGCAAAAGAGCCGCGTTGATCGGATTTCGAGAGCGTGAGCTCTGCAGTTTCGATGGCTTGGATTTGGGTCATGAGGAATGGAGGTTGCGTGTCCCCCATTTGTCTGACGGCAAAATCGGCGCACCCAGACCATCAATCTTTGCAAAGTAGATTCCGCAAGACAAGAGCAACTGCCTTACTAATGCGTCCATCGCCGGCTTGTTCAGGCTAATCGCTGGTCTTCAGGCGCTGCAGGTTTCGCTTAACATCCTCATCCTCGGGTGCCAGTTTGAGAGCTCGTTCGAGAGTTTTGATGGCTTCGGCTCGCTGGCCGGCCTTCTCAAGCGTTATCGCCAAGTTGCTGTAGGCGAGGATGAGCTTGGAATCGGCTTCAATGCTGCTGCGGAAGGCGGCTTCTGCTTGTGGCAGCTTGTTGGCTTTAAGGAAGCAAAGGCCGAGGCCATTCAGGGCTTCGGCGTTGTTCGCGGACATCAGGAGCACCTGGTTGTAGTGGTAGCGAGCTCCGTCGATATCGCCTGCTGCGAAGAGCGCGTTGGCGAGGTCGAGTCGAACGGCAGTTCTCGTAGGCTCGGCTCGGATCACTCCTTTCCATGCCTCGACCGCTTTCTTCATATCCCCCACCTGTGCCGCGGCGGCGCCAAGATTGATCTTTGCGGTCACAGAGGAGGGGTTGAGGCCAGCGAGTTTGTCGAATAGGACGACCGCTTCTTCGTACTTGCCTTTGCGATAAAGGATCAGTCCGAGGTTGCCCAAGGTGTCCAGGTCGTTGGAGTTGATGTCGAGGGCTTTGCGATACGCCTGTTCGGCACCGGGCTCGTCTCCCTGCTTTCCACGAAGGACTCCTAAGTTGAACCAGAAGGCGGAGCTCTTCCCTTCCGTGTCGCGAACGCTTTCGTACAGCTTGAGGGCTTCTGGACCGCGGCCGGCTTTCAGATAAGCGTCAGCGAGGGCCATGGCGACCGCAGGATCTGTGGCGGCGGCGTTGGAGCGTTCGAGGTAGACGATGGCTTCGGATTTGCCGAGGCGGGCAAGGGTTACTCCGGCGTTCCGGGCGAAGGTGGCGTTATCGGGGCGCAGGTCGGCGGCTTTCTTGAAGTGGGAGGCGGCCTTTGCATCCTGCTTCATCGCCTCGTGCGTGACGCCGAGATTGTTCTGGACAAATGCGTCGGTTGGGTTGAGCTTGGCGGCCTGGGTGAGCACTTCGAGCGCCTTGGGCCAGTTCTTCTGGCGGATGTAGATCGCGCCGCTGTTGTAGTACGGCTCGAACAGCTTCGGGTCAAGCTTGGAGATCGCGACGTATTTGGTGAGCGCCTTCTCGAACTGGTTTGTCGCGAGATAAGCGTTGCCGAGGTTATTGAGGATGTCCACGTCGCGTGGACGCTGCGTTTCGGCCTGTTCGAGGAACTTGACCGCGTCAGGAGCTTTGCCGGCGCGGAGGTAGAGGTAGCCGAGCCACGCCTGAACGTCCGAGCTGCGCGGGTTCTCTTTATTGAGCGCCTCGAAGTTTGAGAGGGCTTCTTCGGACTTCCCGCTCTTGAACAACGTGACTGCCTCGACGACCTTTTTCTCGAAGCTCTGCTCCGCCGTCTGTGCAAAAGCCGAGCCGCAAATGGCCAACGCAACCGCTCCGGCAAACCAACGATTTCCTCTCATTCTCCGTCTTCTCCCCGAATTCATATTGTACGGGGAGAAGATGGAATTGACTGTCGTTAGAATTGCGGTTTCGGCTACACCCAATCGAATAAAACGCCCATCGTTTCCGATCGGCGCTCGGTGGTGAGGGCAAAGGCTTCGACGCACTGGTCGGCTCGGAAGCGATGGGTGTTCAGCGATTGCAGACCAAAGCGTCCGCGCTGATGCTGGTCGAAGAAGAGTTCGACGATGTTCCGCTCGGTCCACTCCGGGGTCTCATGCATGATGTGCGCTCCGTGAATCTGAATGCCTCGCCTGACGACGTCGAGGGTGAGGCGCTGCTGCGAGGGGGTACCGCTGTCGCCGAGGAGCACGAGCGTTCCCAGCCATCGGGGGAGCTTGAGACATTGCTCGAACACCGGCGCATGTCCGGTCGCGTCTACCACTACTCTTGGCAGCTCGCCTCCACACGCGTCAGCCAGGAGCCCGGCGGCTTCCGCTGCGGTTGCTTCGATGGTTCCGGTCGCTCCTCCCTGAAGCGCCATCTCTAGCCGTGCCGGAACGGTGTCGATGGAGATGGCGTGACGGGCACCGGCGGCAACGGCCCATCTGATCGCCATTTGGCCGATTGGGCCGGCTCCGACGACGGCGACGGAGTCACCGAGGCGGAATTGCCCAGCCTTGGCTCCCATGAAGCCGATGGTCGCGAGCGCGAACCAGGCGGCATCGTCGTTCGACATGCCCTCGGGGACCGCCATCACATTCGTTTCGGCGGCGATGCTGTCTTCGGCGTGAGTCACTCGCGATACGACTTTTTCGCCTAGGCGGAAGCGGCTGCCCTCGCCGACTTCGGACACCTCGCCAACCATGCTATAGCCGGTCTTGAACGGATACTTCACCCAATCGTCCCAGTGCGTGCCCGGCTCGAACATACGGTGGAGGCAGATTCCCTCCGTTCCCGTGCTGATAAGGGACGTGCGAGCCTGGATGCGAACGAAGCCCGGCTTGAGAGCTTCCGGCTCATAGGACTGAAAAGAAACGACACCCTTGTCGAGAAAGAGAATTCGGCGAGGCATGGAAGAAAGCTACCTCTCAGGAGGGATACTTGTCACCGGATGAAGCGACACGCTATTCCATGATGAAATGGCTTTTCCCCATAGCAATTAGTGCAGTTGCCAAAAATTGCGCTCAACAGCACTAGATTGGCAACAGCTATGACGCACCAGGTGTGGGACACTAGAGCAGCTACCAACTT
>JBGGMI010000205.1:0-7055 GCA_041288075.1 Fimbriimonas sp. | reverse complement strand
TTCGATCTGCTGAGGATCGAGCTGCCGTATTCCGAGTAAATGCCTTGGCATGTCTTAGCCTCTCCCCGCCAGTGAAAGCCCCTTTTCGAGCACCACGGCGTCTTCGCCGTCATACTCGTTCACCTTCACGATGATCCGGTCTTCGCGGTCGGTGAAAACCTTCCGTCCACAATAGTTTGGCTCTATCGGAAGCTCGCGGTGACCCCGGTCGATGAGTGCGGCCAATTGGACCCGCTGAGGCCGTCCGTATCGCATGAGGGCGTCGAGGGCGGCTCTTATCGTCCGGCCGGTGTACACAACCTCGTCCACAAGAATGACCTTCTTGCCCGTGACTTCAAAGGGGATCTCGGTTTCGTCGACTTCCTGTGCAGCCCGGTCGTCCCGGTAAGCCCGCGCATCGATCTTTCCGCAGGGAATGGTCGTGCCTTCGACCTGCGTCATCAAAAATGCGAGCCGCTTGGCAATCGGATAGCCGCGCCGCAGCACGCCCACCACAACGAGATCGTCTGCACCCTGGTTCGCTTCGAGGATCTCGTGAGCCATGCGGCCCAGGGTCCTTCGCATATCACCGGCATCCAGCAGTACCGCCCCCATTTAGGAGTTGATTATGGCTTAGATTAAGAACCCACCGGTTGCGCGCTATCGATGTGAGGAATCGCCCCCGGTTCACCCGGGCAACGGCACGGAAGCCCATACGTAATAAAGACCGCGGCGTCCACATCGTAGTACGTCACCGTCACCACGACCCATCCATTTGCGCGCATCTCATTCATGTGGCGCGTGATAGCGGCGGCCAGGACAACGCCGTCGCCCCAAACCTTGCAATGCTCAACGTGGTACTGCTCGTAAACGATCTGCCAAGACTACCTGCACGAAAAGTGCCTTTTGACAAGAATCACTCTTGCGATGTATGCCGAAAATTGCGGTTGCAACGCGACTGCTTCGCTTCAATTCCCGCTTGCAATAATCCATTACAGACCAAGTGCGGCCGCATTCCCTCGCATCGCGTCGATCACATTCTGAACGTGCTCCTCTAACGGCAACCCAATCCCCTCCGCCCCCTCGATCACCTCGTCACGATTCACTCCCGCCGCAAACGAAGCCGTCTTCAGCTTCTTCATCACGCTCTTCACCTCCACTTCCGCCACGCTCCGGCTCGGCCGCACATAAGTGACCGCCGTGACGAACCCACTGATCTCGTCGCACGCGTACAAATACTTCTCCATCAGCGTCTCGCGAGGCATATTCGAATAATTGGCGTGCGTCCCGATCGCGCGAATCACATCCGCCGGCCACCCATGCTCCTCCAAATAACGCATCCCCCAAAACGGATGCTCGTCCGGATGCTGCTCATAGTCGAAGTCGTGCAGCAACCCCGTAATCCCCCACGTCTCCACGTCCTCCCCCAGCTTCTCCGCATACCACCGCATACAAGTCTCGACCCCCGAACAATGGCGCCGCAAAGACTCGCTAGGCGTATGTTCGACAAGAAGAGCCCAGGCAGCTTCACGATCGTGCATCCGTAAATTATGCCCTTCAGTTGCCGGATACGGAATCCACGCGCCCAAAGATCGCCCGCAGACGCTCGACGGTTGCCGGAGGCAGAGGCGGCGCGTTGATCGATGCCGCGTTCTCTCTCAAGTGCTGCAAATCGCCGGTTCCAGAAAGAATCACGTCCAGCCCCGCCTCATGCCGGGCGAAGCGATAAGCCGCCTCCGTGACGCTGCCCTCGAGGAACCCCAGCGGATCGGCCAAATCGACAGCATCGCGATCAACCTCGCCCGCCTCCACAAGCTCTCCAACCACTTTTCGCAAAGACTCCGGATTGCTCAGCGCCCGCCGCACCGCGAACATGCACAACGTGCCAATCCCCTTCCGCTGAGTCGTCTCCAGAATCCGGTCCCGCGCCGACTGGTTAAGGATGTTAAATCCCACCATCACGACCTCCCAACAATCGTCTTCCACCGCGGGCGTAAGCATCTGATGCCTCGGATCAGGCCCGAACGCCTCCGTGATCCCGATGAACCGGATCTTCCCCTCCTCCTTTAGCTTCACCAGCTCCGGAACCAGCTCGTCCCGACCATAAGCGTAGTTCTCGACTCGCACGCCGTGAAGATGGAACACGTCGATCCACTCCGTCCCGAGCCTCGTCAAGCAGGCGTTAACCCGCTCCCTCATCTCCGCTCGAGTCGCATTTCGATCCTGCCAGCCGATCCCCGCCTTGGTCGAGATCACGAGTTGGTCTCGCGCAAAACCCTCGATCCCCTTGCCCACTGCGACCTCCGTCCCATAGCTCTCCGCTGTATCGATGAACGTCACGCCTAGCGAGAGCGCTTGCTTGACGATCGCGACCGCATCCGCCTCCGACTTCCCCGTCCCAAGTCCCAAACGGCTATGCCCCCCGCAGCCCAGCCCCATCCGGCTGACCTTCAGCCCTGTCTTGCCAAGGGTCGTGTACTCCATGGCCCGGAAGCTTAACCCGTAAACTACAACCATGGTCACCACCCTCCCCCTCATCCTCTTCGGTCTCACGTGCCAACAGCCCGCGCTCGAAGCCAAGCTCGAGACGCTCTTCAAAGAGAGCGGCGTGCCGGGAGCGGCGGTGGGGGTGATTAAGGACGGGACGGTGATTTATCGCCGTGCGTTTGGAGTTGCCGATGTCGACAAACAAACACCCTTCACCAGCGATATGGCCTTCGAAATCGGCTCCCTCTCAAAGCAATTCACCGCCGTCTCGATCCTGATGCTGGTGAAGGAAGGCAAATTCGCCCTCTCCGATCCCATCGGCGCGATCCTTCCCGATCTGCCCGAGAAGTGGCGAGCCGCGACGGTCGAGCTCGTCTTGCACCACATGTCAGGCATCCCAGATTACGAGGAGATTGCGGGTTATGACTTCTACAATCGCGCGCACGAGGGCAAGGAGATCATTGCTTCCGCCGCCAGCAAGGAGCCTGCGTTTAAGCCGGGGGAGAAGTTTTATTACAGCAATACGGGCTACTACCTGCTGAGCCAGATTGTGGAGACGAAGGCGGGCGTGCCATTTGGCAAATTCATCGAGGAGCGAGTCTTCAAGCCCCTCGGCATGACTCACACCTACGCGATCAATCGGCCCAAGGACACGAAGCTGCCTACCGGCTACCACAGCCGGACTGGAACGCGGGTCGCACAGCCTCCGATCGCCTGGACCTCCTCCCTCGGAGCCGGCGCGATCGTCTCGACGCTGGACGACATGGCCAAATGGGACGCCTCCCTCTACACCGAAAAGCTCCTCCCCGCGAATCTTCGAGACAAGCTGTGGGAGACGACAAAGACCCTCGACGGCTCCCCCGTGCAATACGGATTCGGCTGGTTCATGAGCACCTACCAAGGCTCCCCGTTCCAAAATCATTCGGGCCAGACGAATGGGTTCACCTGCTTCTACAACCGCTTCCCGAAGCAGAAAGTGAGCGTCATTGGATTCACGAACACCTACGGCGGCTCGATTTATAAGATGGTCAGAGCAGCCACGGAACAATTCGTGACCCCATAGGTAATCACGCCGCCAGTTTCCTCTCCTTCTCGAATCTTCGTGCCAAGAGGCGGAGGATTCTGGAACTTTGGGAGGAATTGTAGTTGCGGGATGGCTTGTGCCCGCGTCCGGTCTTCGCCCTACGCTAAGCCCGTGAGGAACCTCTCGCCCTCCCCGGGGGAGATAGGGCAAGTGGGGTAGTCAACCCAACAGTCCACGTCCGCCCACGGTAGCGGCCCCGGTTGGTGCGTCCGGGAGCGATCACGTGATCCCTTGCCCCCGTTAAGCAATCTTGCAGACTCCGTCTCCACTCTGCAATCCTCCCACCGTGGCGATCTAACCCAGCGGCTCAGTATGTGCACCACTATTAAGCGCATTCAGTCAAGGCATTCTGTCCGGCTCCGCGAGCTGTTCAATACTAGCCCCTACTTGTCGAAGTGCTCCAGAGCCACTTCGGCGGTCTTCCTGATAATCAGATTGCTGTCCGATAGCATCGCAGTTACGATCGGGCGAGCCACCTTGGGGTCGTAGCCGCATAGGAACTCTAAGAGCTCATATCGCACGCGGGGCATAGGATCCTTGGTGAGCTTTTGGAGCACCGCGGGATCTACCTGAGACTTCAACCTCGCACTGGTCCAAAGCGCATCGGCCCGCACTCTTGCTGAAGAGTCGTTCAAGAGCTTCGGCGCGAGTTCGCGTGCGCCCGCCGCATCGTGAGATGCATAAACAGGCAGAAGGACCGCTTTGTTTGACTTGGGCGACAGCAGCATCTCGCGCAAGAACGCGGGTTCCCATTTGGCGAGCAGATCGAGCGAGTTGCGGCTTGGCATCCCCGTGCCACAGACGAACGGGCGAAAGACCTCCGTCTCCGTGAGTTCCGGATAGTAAATCACGCTCGCTAGGCTCCGAATCAGGTTCTTCCGCACCGTTAAGGGGATGGTTTCCGCGCGGATGTAGGTCTCGGCCATCCATCGGCCCAACACGGCATCCTCATCGTAGTAACGATCGGCCGGGAGCTCCCCTCGTGCCTGCAGGTCGCGGTAAGCGGCCAGGAACAATGACTCAGCCATCTCGCCCGTTACGGCATTCGTTTCACGGTCCAGGACGCCTCGCGCAATAATCAGCACTTCCTCGCCGCGATAGTTGTGCAGGGTCCGAAGCGCCGCCCGCTTCTCGGCCACGTTCTTACTCATCGCCGACTCCAGCAAGGTAGCAGGTACCGCCTGTCCCACCACGATGGAAGTGAGGAGAAATGCAGCCGACAAGAGCAGGGCCTTCATGCTGCCATTGTACGACAGCTCTTTGCGAAATCTAGAATTCGAAGACCATATCTGACCCAGACACGGCGCACGCGTCCGGGCTTTACACAATGCGATTCGCAGCAGATATTCGCCCCGATCGAGTGACGCCAGGAGCTGTTGGCCGGTAGGGCGGATTAGGAGTTTTGCAACCAACCATTCAGTGCGAGTACCCACCCCCCGCCTATCCTCCTCTTCCGACGTGGCAGTGAGGGGCGCAGCCCGGACCCCTCATCATGACGGGCGCACACAACGAAAGAGGCACGCGGAAGGTTACAGCCTTTTCTTGCACAAGACCACGCGAGCAGGACACCCAATCAACCCGAATCAATTGTATAGTTTGGGTGCTATGTCCAAAAAAATGCTTTCGATCTTTGCTGCAGTCAGCGTTCTGGCGATCCCGGTAGTTGCGAGTTTGAGCACCGAGTCCGGCTTGAAGATTGGTGAGACGGTGACCCCGTTCCACCCAACTCACGTCACCGGCCCGCTCAAGGGAACGAAGGACTGCCCCCCTTGCACCTTCGGCTCTCGCCCGCAAGTCCAGGTCTGGTTCAACGGCCAGGATGACACGAAGAACCTTGTCCTCCTCACCAAGCAGTTGGATAAGGAGATGAAGGAGAACGCGGCGTCCGAGCTCAAGGCATTCGTCATCGTTCTCACGGACACGCCGGAAGAGACGGCCAAGCTGCTCGAAGCGGTGGCTGCCCGAGTCAAAACGGATACCGTCGCTTTGGCTTACCTGTCGAAGAAAGACGCTGCGGTTTCCGACTACAAGGTCAACGTCAGCGCCGATGTGAAGAACACCGTGTTCGTTTACCGCGACAAGAAGGTCAGCGAGAAGTTCGTCAACCTGAAGGCGGACGAGCAGGGAATTGCCGACCTAGGCAAAGCGATCGACAAGATCACCCAGTAATCGTTCAAACCCGGGAGGCGGCGGCACCCCCACCGCCTCCCCTAACCTACCGTATCACGGCCACCCTCCGGCCCGCCGGCAAAGGCTCCCCAAGATGCAGTGCCATACTCACTGGAGGAGGCCAACGATGAATATCCCCGAAGAGCTGCAGGGCATTTTGACGATGGACCCCAAAATCCTGAGCGGTGCCGTCCGCTTCAAGGGCACGCGGGTTCCGGTGCAAGCACTGCTGGATACCCTCATGCGAGGTCAGACGATCGAGTACTTCGTCGATGACTTCCCAGATGTCACAGAAGAGCAGGCCGCGGCAGTCCTTCGATGGGAGCAGAATGAGGCGCGCAGAGCCTTGGGCGTGAAACTTGTCGCCTGATGCGCATCCTTGTGGATAACTGTGTTCCGCGCAATTTCGCTCGGCTCATCACCGGCCATGACCTAAGCTTCGCTCGCCAAATGGGTTGGCATGAACTTGAGAATGGAGACCTCATCTCGGCAGCAGAAGCGGCTGGCTTTGATGCGATGGTGACAACCGATAAGAATCTCCAGTATCAGCAGAGTCTGACCGATCGAAAGGTCAGCATCATTGTTCTGGCTCCCCGATTCGTGTTTTTCGAAGACCTGGTGCCTCTGCTCGATCAATTGAAGGAGATCATGGCAAACCTCAGCCAAGGTTCCTTTATCGTCATCGAATCCGAGTCCGATTAGACTGGGACGGCCTGAACGGAGTCGGCGGAGCCGGCCGCCAACCCGCCCCACCCAAACGCCAGGAGCTAATCGCCACAAGCCTGTTCGACTACAAGCGGGTAGCGATTACCGACAACAAGAAGCCGCCAACCACCGCCGACCAAATCAAAGAGCTCCTCCAGGAAGGCTGGGAGCTAACCTCCGAAGAAATCGCCCGGCGACTCAACTTGAACCTGCAAACCGTAAGAAACACCCTCGGCGCCCTACCCGGCATCGAACGCATAGCCGCCAAAACCAAAACCCCACTCTTCCGAGCCGCTGAACTAGGGTGAGGGGATGATAGGGATGATAGGGGTGAATGGATACGAGCAGCATCAAGCTGACTCACCCCCTTCACCCCCTTCACCCCATTCACCCCCTTCACCGACGCAACTACTACCATCCCAACCCATAGAGGGGCTCGGTAGTAGTAGCGTAGCGGCGGTTCGTGTAATCTGGCCCAGTGAAGCTCTTTGGAGGCGCGTTGAACGTGTTGTTGCTTGCCTCCGGACTTGGAGGGTTGGCTACTTCCCTGCTGGTTCCTCAGAAGGCGGCACCGGCGAAGGTCAGTTTTTCCAGCGATATCCTGCCTCTGCTTTCGGACAAGTGCTTCAAG
>JBGGMI010000204.1:0-3170 GCA_041288075.1 Fimbriimonas sp. | reverse complement strand
CGGCCCCAACGAGGCTTTTGCTTGGATCACGATGCAGGAAAGCTTTTCGGCGAAGCAGGGGAATAAGTGGCAGAAGGTTTCGAAGACCGAGAAGTTTGTGGAGACGTGGAAGAAGACGCCTGCCGGTTGGAAGATCACCTACAGCCAGGTTCAGCCTAAGGGCTGAGCTTTCCTTGCAGCAGCAAGGCGCGGGCCTCTTCGACCCGCGCCTTTCTTGTTGGTTTGTCTTCTGAATCTTCGATCCACTCTGAGAAGTCCCGCTTTTGATCTGCCGTCAGCGCGCTCCAGTGAGCTTTTGCCTGCGAGTCTTCGCCGAGGATTTTGTAGAGATCCATAGGAACGACGGCGTAGCAGCAGGGGCGGCGCTTGCCTGCAACGAGTTTTTCGATGCAGATTCGGACGCGCTTTTCCCGAGTTTCTTGCTTTTTGGCACCGCTGATCCAGCCGATGAAGTCTCGATGTGAGATGTGCGTGAGGGTTTGCCACGCGGCCTCGGCGGCTGGGTTTGCAGCGAGGGCGGCTTTGAGGTCTTCAGGAACGTCGAGCTCTGGCATCAGCTTTAAGTTTACGCTCAGTCGAGGGTTCGCTTGAGGTGGAACGTATTCGTGGCGTTTTCAGGCGACTCGCTGAAGCTGAGCGACAGGTTGGAACCAGTGAAGGTGTAGGTCGCGGCCAAAGTGTCGTGGGTGTCCGTGACGACCGTCACGATGTGGTCGCTCGTCGACCAGGTGCCGGTTGCGGTTTCACCTCCCTTGCGAGCGACGAACTTGCCATTGGGATCGAACTCATATTGATCGTTGGCCATGCAACTGACCGAGCCCTGACTTCCCCAATCGATCGACGCCCCTTCGGGTTGGCAATCGAGCGGACCCGCGTCAGGGTTCGAGGTTTGGATGGCGGTGATGAGCCATGTCCCCACAAGCTGCGGATCACGGGCGTCGATGGCTGCCGTCTCGCTGCCTCTGCATCCCACCAAAAAGGCGATGCTGGCAAGCAACGCGCAGGAGATTCTTGCGCGCCTCATCTAAGAACTCCGTGAGTCTCGAACAGTGATAAGAGGTCTTTGAAGTCGGAGTTCATCTGGATCGCCTCCCTTTAATAGGTGAGCCTCTACGACGAGCTCCCAGGCAGCCTTGAAGATGGCGTCCGGGCCTTGCTCCTGCCAAAAAGCGATGTCCAGGTCGGTCGTGACCTGATGCACCGGACGAATCTCGAGGAATTCGCCATGTTTCTTTACAGAAGGTTCTCCTGCCATGTGATCAACCTTTCGCGTCTAGGCAGGAGCAGTTTACTTAGCCCAGCGTGGCTGGGCTTGACCCGGATGCGCAGCGTGGCTACGCGTTCCCTAATCGAGGAACGTGTCGAACCAGAGGCGGGCCATGGCAGTAGCCGGCGGCATCGCTTCAGCGTGGGTGTAAGTGTTACCCACATCGACGAGCGTTACCTGAGTGGCGCCGAGGCCGTTCATTGTCGTCTGCGCCAGCACCGAGTTCTGGTAGGACACGATGTTGTCGCTCAGCGCGTGGAACAACCGCATCGGCATCGTGGGTGCCCAGTTGTAGAGGCTGTTCTGCAGCAGCAGGTTGTTCACCGTGCTCCCCTGAGTCTCCAACGCGGTGATGAATGACGGCTGGAACACCTGCGTAGGATCGTCG
The DNA here is from genome assembly GCA_041288075.1 of Fimbriimonas sp. Lineage (GTDB taxonomy): Bacteria > Armatimonadota > Fimbriimonadia > Fimbriimonadales > Fimbriimonadaceae > Fimbriimonas. The sequence goes on along the minus strand of JBGGMI010000204.1, from coordinate 1,515 downwards.
GGGATGTCACCGGCAATAGTATCGATGCTGTTGTTCTGCCCGAAGAGCGGTGGGACCTGGGTGTCATAAGGCGGGATGAACGCCTGATTCGGGTTCGTGTACAGGTTATACAGGCTGTTGTAAGCCACCGCCACATAAGATAGGAACACATCGGTGTCCGCGCCCGGGTCGTGCAGCGAGAACTGCATCTGAGTGTTCGCAAGATCGTATGGACCAGCCATGGGCGCACTGGCGGTCACCGTCAGATTAGTGGTCTCCTGGATCGTCTTGGTCAGCGCCATCGTCGCATGCCCGCCCTGCGAATAGCCCGCGAGGAACAGGCGGTTATCCATCGTGGGCCCTCCTGCGAGGGTCGACAGGAACTGTCGAGCCGCCTTGATCATGTCGAGGCTAGCGGAAGCCTCAGTTTGCGCTTGCAGGAATGGGTGCAATCCAGGGTTCGATCCCAGGCCGAGATAGTCCGCCATGGCCAGCACATACTTGCCTGAACCCGCGAAAGCCGCCATGATGAACTCGCCTTCTTCGTAGCCGTTGTTGGTGAGGCTCGGAACGGAGTTCTTCGCCGTAGCCGTGCTGTGCTGATAGCTGACGAGCGACGCACTGGTGGCGCCCTGTGGAACGACGACAGCCCCGCTGGCGACCGTCGGATTGCCGCTTGCGTCGATCGTGTTGTAGGTGATCCTGTAGAGGTCGGCTCCCGTCGTCGCCGAGAGCTGATCCTGAACGCCGCCCGCAGCGATGAAGAACGTGAGCAGGGCTTGTGGGTAGCTCTGGACCTTGGTGGAGCTCACCACCGTGCCCCGAGCATTGTTCGGGTTGCCCAAATTGTCGTCGATTGGTGCCATCACGGACCCGGCGCAGCCGGCGAGCAGAGCCGCCGAGACTAGGCCGAGAATTGCTAGTCTTGAACGCATAACGGTTAAGTCTAACCTGCTCGCCAGAGCGGAGTTCCCGGCTTGGTGAAAGGTCCTCAAGGTGTTAAGATTTCTCTTGTGGAACCCGAGGAAGGCGATCCCCTGGAGTATCTCGAGAAACTCGATCGGTTTCTCAACGGCGAAGAACAGACAACGCTGTACTTCGAGTTGGAGAAGATCGGCTGCGCTCCCTGCTTGACGCCGGAAAAGCTCTCCGACGAGGAGCTGCATACGGCGTTGACCGATTTGGTTTGGGCAATGTGCGACCTTGGTGTTTGCTTCGAGGACGCCGATCACCTCTCGGATCGCGAACTCTACGCCTTTCTCGCCCGTTGCTGCGACGAACCCACCGTGGTGTTTCCAGATCATCCCAACGCCTGGCACCATTTGTGCCCTGCCGAGGAGGATTGGGAGGCGTACCTGCGCTACTACGCAGACGACGACATGAGGGCTGAGGAATTGGCGGAAGGCAACCCCGTTCCGCCTAAAGAACTGCCGCCCTACTATCGATCCTGGCTCCCCTGGCGCGCTAACTTGGAGGACTGATTCGCTCAACACATCGCTCTATGAGTCCATACATTCAGTGAAGCGTTTACTTACT
>JBGGMI010000203.1:0-5560 GCA_041288075.1 Fimbriimonas sp. | reverse complement strand
TGCTGCATAATCTCTGCGGCATGAATGAGCTTCAGGCAAGGGCGCTAATGTGCGAAGTCGGTAAGCGGCTTTGGCAGAAAGACCTTGTCGGCGGAGCTGAAGGCAACATCTCTGTCCGCCTCTCGTCGCGGCAGATCCTTTGCACCCCCAGCGGCGTAAGCAAGGGCCACTTGCGCCCTGCCGATCTGGTAGTTATCGACAACCACGGCAACTCGACCACCGAGGCAAAGCCTAGCAGCGAAATCCGTTTGCACCTCAAGATTCTCGCGAACAGGAAGGACTGTCAGGCAGTCATCCACGCCCATCCGCCGATTGCCACCGCCTTCGCCCTAGCCGGAGAAGACATCCCCGACAACCTTCTCCCCGAATGCGCGTTCGTCCTAGGCTCCGTCGCGACCGTTCCCTTCGGCGAACCAGGCACCGAGGATCTCCCCAACAAGATCGAACCTTTGCTCGATGACCACAAAACGTTCCTCCTGGCAAACCATGGCGCTGTCGTCATGGGCACCGACCTGTTGGATGCCCTCTATCGCATGGAAACGCTGGAAAGAGTGGCCAGGCTCATCCTCAACGCCAGGCTCCTCGGGCAGCCTCAACCCATGCCAGACGCTTACTTCAAGAAGCTTATCAAGTTGGCGCTTCACGGCAAATTCTAAAGCCGCTGATTGCTTTCCTGTATACTAAACAACGGTTGAGATAAGGCTCAACGGCCAGACGGGCCGGCGGATCCTCAGCGTGAGGACGCGCCGGTCTTTTCGTGTTCGGCGGTTCTCAATGGAGAGAAGCATATGTCAACACTGGTAATCGTTGGCGCCCAATGGGGCGACGAGGCTAAGGGAAAGCTCGTGGACGTGCTCGGCTCAGAAGCCGACGTCGTCGTTCGCTATAGCGGCGGAAATAACGCCGGCCACACCGTCATCACGGGTGGGAAGACCTACAAGTTCCAGCTCATCCCGGCCGGAATCCTGCACCCTGGCACCATCGCCATCATTGGCAGCGGCATGGTCGTCTGCCCGAAGGGACTTCTAGAGGAGCTCGACCGGACCCTGGCCCAAAAGTCAGATCTAGGCGACCTCCGAATCTCGTCTGCAGCGCACGTCGTCTTCCCCTACCACCGAATGCTCGATGCCCTCGAAGAAGAAGCAAGAGGCGAGAACAAGATCGGCACCACATCTCGGGGCATCGGACCCGCTTACCAGGACAAGGTCGCAAGGTTCGGCATTCGAATGGGCGAGTTCGTCCAGCCGGAAATCTTTGAAAAGCGGCTGCATGAGGTTCTGGATTACAAGAACCGGCTACTGACCATGTTCGGGTCGGAGACTCTGGAATTCCAGCCGCTTCTGGATGAGTATCAGCGCTACGCCGATCGCCTCCGCCCCTTCGTAACCGACACGGAGATCACGGTGCAGGAAGCGGTAGAAGCAGGGAAGCGGGTGCTCTTCGAAGGAGCCCAAGGCACGTTCTTGGACCTCGATAGCGGCACCTACCCGTATGTCACTTCCAGCCATCCCATCTCCGGCGGCGCGACCCTCGGAACCGGTGTCGGACCACGGTCACTGCAAAACATTCTGGGCGTCTGCAAGGCATACACCACGCGAGTCGGCTCCGGCCCCTTCCCAACCGAGTTGCACGACGAGATCGGCGAATACATTCGCGACAAGGGTCAAGAGTACGGCACGGTGACGGGAAGGAACCGCCGTTGCGGCTGGCTCGACATGGTCATGCTCCGCCAGTCGACGAGGCTCAATTCGCTCAGCGGCTGGGTCCTCACCCGGCTCGATGTCCTCAGCGGCATCGAGAAGCTAAAGGTCGCGACAAGCTACAACTTCGACGGAAAATCCATCGATCACATCCCTCAGAACATCTGGGACTTTGCGAAAGTAGAGCCCGTGTTCGAGGAGCTCGAAGGTTGGGAAGAGGACCTGCAGAAGTGCCGAGCGTTCGACGACCTGCCGTCCGCAGCACAGCGCTACCTGGAGTTCGTCCAGGACCACACGAGAACGCCTGTGGCCATTCTGAGCATCGGCCCCGACAGAGAAGAAACCATCTTCCTCAAGCGAAACTTGATCTGGGCATAACGTAGTGCCTTCATCCCTGAAGGCATCTCTTCCGTCTCGGTTGACCAGAGGGCATTGCCTCCATCCGTAAGGCTGTTGCGCTGTTGCAATCATCTTCCCGGATGTGAGTTGTCATCGGAATCGTATGGCATATCAGAAACGCGCGGGGTTTTCTGCAGTTCAACCGAGCCCTCCTGTTTTTGGAGGCTCGTGATTGAATCTTCGGGGGAGCTTTTGGCGGTGGCGATTCGCGACCGGGTGGAAGAGGTTCTGGGGCCAGTTTTGCGAATCTTTTTCTGAGGTGGTTGACAAAAGCACACTTTGAGCGCTATTAAGTGTGCCTGCACATTTCACACGTTTCGACCTTTGCAGCCATTCACGCTCCGCTACTCCCATCCCAACCCGTAGAGGGGCTCGGTAGTAGTAGCGGTCGCAGGTTCAAAACAAATAGCCCGCCCGTCCCGACCCATAGAGGGGCTCGAGATCAGGACGTCGGGCCAATCTAAACATCTCGGATGTCGGCATTCAGCACCTCGAATCTCGAACCTCGAACCTCGGACCTAAAATCGGTGCATAGTAGAAGGGTCTCCGACCGCAATGCTCATTCAACCCTTTCTCAAGCAGCTCGCCTTCGCGACCGCCATGTCGGGCCTCTGGCTCCTCGGCTCCACCTACCCCCAAAAGGAGCCCCAACACCGAGTCAGCTTCGGCGACGTTCAACCGATCCTGACCGCTCACTGCACCCGCTGCCACGGTGACACCAACCCCGCCGCCGGCCTCTCGTTAACCTCTTTCAAGGGCCTGATCACCGGAAAGATCGTCATCCCTGGCAACGCCAACAAAAGCATCCTCCTAGACCGACTCCTAGGCAAAGGCGGCCTGCCCCAAATGCCCATGGGATTCACCGCCATCAGCGACCGCGAACTAACCCTCATCCGAACCTGGATCGACGAAGGCGCCCTCGACACTGTCGCCAAGCGAAAGCACTGGGCCTACATCAAACCGGTCCGACCAAGGGTGCCCAAGGTAAACCAACCAACCCGCAACCCAATCGACGCTTTCGTTCTGGAGCGACTCGAAAAAGAGCACCTAAAACCCTCTCCAGAAGCCGACAAAACCACCCTCATCCGCCGCCTAACCCTCGACCTAACCGGCCTCCCCCCCACCCCCGAAGAAGTAGACGCCTTCCTCGTCGATAATTCGAGCAACGCCTACGAGAAGGTAGTCGACCGCCTCTTCGCCAGCCCTCACTACGGCGAACGAATGGCCCTCCCCTGGCTAGACGCCGCCCGCTACGCCGACAGCAACGGCTTCCAAATGGACGGCGACACCTACCAATACGTGTGGCGCGACTGGGTCGTCCGGGCGATGAACGCCAACATGCCCTTCGACCAATTCACCACGCTTCAAATAGCCGGCGACCTGACCCCCGGCGCAAGCTCAGCCTCCCAGCAGGGAAGAGATGCCCTCATCGCAACCGGTTTCAACCGCAACCACATGCTAAACGGCGAAGGCGGCGCCATCCCGGAAGAGCAAAGAAACGTCGCGCTTTTTGACCGAGTCGACACCACCGCCACCACATGGCTCGGCCTGACCATGACCTGCACCCGCTGCCACGACCACAAATACGACCCGCTCACGCAGAAGGATTATTTCAGCATGATGGCCTACTTCAACCAGGTCCCCGAATCCGGCGTCCCTGATGGAGGAGTGCCCTACAGCATCGCCAAGCCCTGGATCTACGCCGGCACGCAGCAACAAATGGCCCGAATGGCCGCCATCGAAGCCCTGCTGCCAGCTGTCACCGCGAAAGCCAACAAGCTCAAAGACGCCCCCGACACGCAGGCGGCACGTCGACGATGGGAGGCGGCACCGGGAGCCGACTTGCCCAAAGAAATCGCAGACATCCTGAAGCTGGAAAAGCGCAGTCCCGAGCAGCAATCAAAGCTCCACGAATACTTCCTCGACCACGCCCTAAGCGGACCGGAGGGAGATACCTGGAAGCGCTACCGAAGCCTCCAAAAAGAACTCGACACCCTCAGAAAGGACATGCCGCGCGTCATGATCATGAACGATCGCCAGCGACGCCAGACCCACATCTATTCGAGAGGCAACTACGAAGAACCACTCGACAAAGTCTCCCCCGCCACGCCCGAAACTCTTCCCGCGATCAAGGCTCCCAAAAACCGCCTAGGCCTCGCCAAATGGATCGTCAGCCCGACCAACCCGCTCACCGCCCGCGTCCAGGTGAACCGCTACTGGCAGCTCTTCTTCGGCAAGGGTTTAGTAAGAACGCCGGAAAACTTCGGAGTACAGGGCGAACCGCCGACCCATCCCGAACTGCTCGACTGGCTCGCGGTGGAATTCGAAGAGAACGGCTGGAACGTCAAAGCGATTCAGCGCCTGATCGTCACCAGCTCCACCTACCGCCAAAGCTCCCGCGTGTCGCCCACGATGGCGAAACGAGATCCGGACAACCGTTTCCTCGCAAGAGCAGCCCGATTCCGCCTCCCCGCCATGCTCCTTCGCGACGAGGCACTGGCTGCCAGCGGACTTATCGACGTCAAAATCGGCGGCAAACCGGTCTACCCCTACCAGCCCAAAGGAATCTGGGACGGCCTCGCCATCACCGACGCCCGCGACTTCACCTATCCGCAATCGAAGGGCAAAGACCTCCACCGCCGCAGCATCTACTCCTTCTGGCGCCGCACCGTAGCTCCCGGCAACATGTTCGACGCCGCCTCCCGCCAAATCTGCACCGTTCGACAGTCCCTAACGTCCACACCTCTTCACGCATTGACGACCCTAAACGACACCACATGGGTTGAAGCGGGTCGAGCTCTTGCCGAGAGGATCATGAAAACGGAACGAGATGAGGAGGGAAGGCTCACGCTTGCATTCCGCTTCGTCTGCGCGCGAAAACCAGACAAGCAAGAGCTGGCGATTCTGAGGCGAAGCTTAAGCCGCTCCAATCGAGCCTTCACCAATGATCCAAAAAGTGCGGAAGCATTCCTTAGCCAGGGGGAATCCGCTAGGGCCAAAAACCTGAATGCTATTGAACACGCTGCGTACGCTTCGGTGTGCCTGGCCATTCTGAATTTGGATGAAGCACTGACTCGAGAGTGATTGGACTATTCGATGGGACCATACGCTGCGACAACTTGATCGGCAGCGTCACGATCGATATCTCGAAGCATCTGCACTGCCTGCCGGTATGGAGCCTTCTCGCCGCGAGCGCCATAAATCAAGGCGAGCCCATACCACGCCCATACTCGATCACCACCCTTGTCGAGATATGTTTTGTAATAGGTTTCGGCCCTGCTGAGGTCTCCCTTGTCTTGAGCCTTAACGATCTGCAGCGCCAACCAATCGTGCGAGTTTGGATTCCAGAACAGCGGAGCAACCGATGTGGCAAGGGTTAAGCCAAGCGCAACAGCAAGGGTAGCCCGATACTTCGGCAAGATCACCATGGCTGCGAGAATCACGCCAAACAGGAATCCCCC
>JBGGMI010000202.1:0-9452 GCA_041288075.1 Fimbriimonas sp. | reverse complement strand
TGTTCAGTAGCACCAACGTCCATGTGACGATGGGCGCCCTCATATGCAGCCTGTCCGTGCGAAGTGGGATCACTGCGCGGGAATTCTACTTGCAAGCAAGACGCGAAAAAGCGCCCCCGCGGCCGGGGGGCACTTCTGCTTTACTTTTGCTTGCGTCGTCTGGCAACCATCACGAGGCCAGCACCAAGAGCGATCATGGTTCCAGGCTCAGGTACGGGCGGGGGAGACCCGCCGCCGCCACCACCACCGCCGCCGCCGCCACCAACGAAGGCGCCGCCGAGGAGCAGCAAAGGCCATGGACTGAATCCGCCGCCGCCGCTAACCGCAGCTGGGACTACGAGGGGAGGAGGAACGACGGGCGCTTCGACGATCACCGGAGGTGGAGGCGCTGCCGCTTCGACCTCGGGCACCACCACCGCTGGTGGCGGGACGACCTCGACCACTGGAGGAGGCGTCGGCACAAAGGCTTGCTGCTCCACGACCGGAGGAGGCTGCACGGCAACCTGCTCCTGGATCGCACGTTTGGCAACGGTGCTGTCGATCATTGGATTGCCGCAGTTCAGCTTCAGGGCCACGCGTCCAGTCTTGTCCATGAACACCTTGGTGCCCTTCTTCAGGTTCAGCCACTTGGTCTCCATGACGCCGTTCGGATCCACGTGCCACACCAGATATCTGCCCCCACTTGGAAGGGTAGAGGTTGTCATGCCGGAAAAATATTTCCGAACCTGAGCCTCCGTCATCCCAAAGTGGCGTTGATAACGCTTGGACACAACAGGGTCTTTATCGACCTGCGCCAGCAACTGCGCCCGGCTACTTGCCGGCTTTCTCAAAAAAGCGCCGCGTTCCATTCTTTGAGCCATGCTCGCACTTGCTAAAAACATGACCGCCAGAGACGCAGCTCCCAACCGTAAAGCTATCGCTCTCATTTGCACTCTCCCTTGCACACACACTTGCGGAATTCATCCGCATCTATAGAATCTTCATTGAACTTGGCGACACTCGCGCCTTAAAGGTTCCCCGTATATTTAACAGGCGTAGGCCTAGTAGAGATGCTGGGGGCAAAGGAGTCGAGGAGTCTAGGATTCGAGGAGTCTCAAGGGCATGTACTTCTTGATTCCCTGGCTCCTCGACTCCTAGAATTTTACGTAGAAAAGCGGCTACTATATTTGCATCGGATACCCGGTGCTTTCATGCCCTTGAATCCGTAAGGAATTAAAGTGAGGAAAGGCTCTTCAACCACCGAATCTGGCCCCGTAACGCATGCGGGCAATGCTGCGGACCGCGAGCGTGCGCTCAATTCGGCTCTCTCTCAAGTGGAGCGCGCGTTTGGCAAGGGCGCGATTATGCGGATGGGAGATTCGAGTCGTGAACCCATCGAAGCCATCCCCACCGGATCGCTGAGCCTTGACATGGCTCTCGGCATCGGCGGACTGCCGCGAGGTCGAATCACCGAGATCTATGGACCCGAATCCGGCGGTAAGAGCACTCTGGCCCTGCATTGCGTTGCCGAAGCCCAGCGGCTCGGCGGTCTAGCCTTGTACATCGATGCCGAGCACGCGATGGACACGGAATATGCCCGCGCATTGGGTGTTGATGTCGACCGGCTTTATATCTCCCAACCAAGCAATGGTGAGGAGGCACTGGAGATTGCCGACGCGATTATCCGATCCGGCGCCGTGGATATCGTTGTCATCGACTCGGTCGCCGCTCTCGTGCCCAAGGCAGAGATCGAAGGAGAGATGGGAGACAGCCACGTCGGCATTCAGGCAAGAATGATGTCTCAGGCGCTTCGCAAACTTGGGGGCAGCTTGAACAAGTCGAAGACGGCGGCGATCTTTATCAACCAGCTCCGCGAGAAGATCGGCGTCATGTACGGCAACCCGGAGACCACTCCAGGTGGCCGAGCCCTCAAATTCTGGGCAAGCGTGAGGCTCGAAGTCCGAAAAGGTGACGCCATCAAAGTCGGCGTCGAGCAGATAGGAGCCCGAACCAAGGTGAAGGTAGTCAAGAACAAGGTCGCTCCTCCCTTCCGCACGGCCGAGTTCGACATGATCTTCGGCAAGGGAATCAGTCGCGCCGGAGATCTGCTCGACATCGCGGCCATGCGAGAGCTCGTCACCCGTGCGGGCACCTACTACAACTACGGCGAGATACGACTGGGCCAAGGCAGAGACAACGCGCGTGCCTACCTCGAAGAGCATCCAGAGGTCTTCAACGAGCTCGACACAAAGGTCCGCGACATGTTCAAAGCCGAAAGAGCCAAGGGAACGACCGAGCCGGTCAGCGACGACGACGAAGAACCGGAAGACGAATAGACGACAGGGGTAGCTTGTTGCAACGCAGCTAAGAGCAACAAACCACCCTTGACCTTGAGCCTCCCAACAACCTAGACTGACGCATGTCCAAAGACATCACGCGTCGGAGTCTCCTTGCTGCTGCTGGAGCCGGCGTTGTTTCTCCTGCTTTTGCCGGCTTTCCCAATGTCATCCTCAAAGGAGCCGTAACGCCCGTTGTTATCGCCTCGTCGAACGGTCTGACAAGCAAAAACGGAGGTCCGAAGTCGTGCGTCGAAATCGCCTACGAGATGATGATGAAGGGCGACGACGTGCTGGATGCGCTCATAGCCGGAGTCAACATCGTCGAGCTCGATCCAAATGACACCAGCGTCGGCTACGGTGGCACCCCAAATGCCGAAGGTGTCGTGCAGCTCGATTCCTGCTGCATGCACGGTCCCGGTAAACGCGCAGGCGGCGTGGCCTGCCTGGAGGGTGTCAAAACTCCTTCCACCGTCGCACAGGCCGTCATGGACCTTACCGACCACCACCTGCTCGTCGGCAAAGGCGCTCAAGACTTCGCAAGGAATCTCGGCTTCCCAATCGAAGACCTCAACACCGAGCGTTCGAGAAAGGCTTGGCTGGAGTGGAAGCGCAGAACCGATCCCTCTCACTACCTGTCCCCGAAGGACCGAGATCGCGCCGGTCTCGAGGCAGTGATGTCGATGGTGAAGGATGGTATTCTAGATGGCGAGCACGTATACGGCACCATCAATTGCGATGGCGTCAATGCGAAAGGTGAAATTTGCGGAGTCACCACCACCAGTGGCCTCGCATTCAAGATCCCAGGCCGAGTGGGCGATTCCCCGATCCTTGGAGCGGGGCTCTATGTAGATGGCGAGGTCGGTGCTGCCGGCTCAACCGGACGCGGGGAGGCGAACCTCTACGGCCTCTGCTCGTTCCTAATCGTCGACGAGATGCGGCGCGGGAAGAGCCCGAAAGACGCAGGAATGGAGGCGCTCAAGCGCATCGCGCACAACACTGTCGAGAAGCGTCTCCTGGACGAGAAGGGCCATCCGAACTTCAGCATCCAGTTCTATGTGCTGAATGCGAAGGGGCAACACGCTGGCGTGTCGATGCACCGCGGTGCAGGATATGCGGTCTGCGACGAGCGCGGAGCCCGAGTCGAGACCTGCGATTACCTCTATGCATAGCGGGCATCATCTACACTAAGCCAAGTGATCCTTCAGGTGCCGTTTGACGAATTCCCAAAAACCCTCGAGCGCGTGCTGGAGGGTTGCAAAGACGTGTACCTCTCACGCCACCAACAGCAAACCCTCGTGACCGCTTCCAAACAAGGATTGCCAGTTGTCGCGGCCATGTCACCAAGCGACATGGAAGGCTCCCGCGCCGCGTTGATGGCCTTGGGCTTCAACGTCTTCGAAGGCCGCTGGAACTCAGACTTGGCCCTCGGCGAAGAGGGAGACGACCTCACCGAAATCTATGTAGCGGGAGTGGCCTACCGCACCGAATCTGGCCCGCCCGGATTGTGGATGGATGCGTACGCCGTGCAGCCCACGCAAGTGCAGGTGCTCAAGTCCATGTACGACGAGATGACGAGTACGGGGCAGATGGCCGAGGTTTCTTTTGAAGAATTCGTCCGTCTCTCAGAATCTAACGTCGTCGTGGCGGGCCCTAACGACCTGCGAAGCTTCCTCGCCCTGAAGGAAGCCTTGCCTTCACCCCAATAGGCTCAGGCACCGTCTGCCAACTGCAGGACCACCGGACCGTCGCTTGCATCGACGTACATCTGCGGGAGCGCACCTGCGTTTGCGGTGAGCTGATCCCAATTGAGGCGAAGCTGCCCTCCGAGCTGACGGACGGCCTCCATGAGGATCAGATACTGACCCTTGTTCAGCGAATTCAGCAAGGCGGCAACTTGTTCGTCGGCGCGTTCGGGCTCCATCCCACTATCTTGAAACATCTCAGGGCCGAAACTCTCGGATCGCCGTGCTTCTACCCACCGCCTCCTCCATTTCGCGGACATCGTCGAACTGTCCGCTCGCCAGGAACTGCATCGCTAGATTGCCAAGCACGGTGGCTTCGGCCGGACCGGCCAAGACCGTCAAACCGCTCTCACGAGCCAACGATTCGCAGAAGGGATCGCTTTGGGAGCCGCCGCCGCCAACTCGGATCGATTTGAATTGTCGCCCCGTCAGGCGTGACAGCTCGCGAGGCGTTTGTCCGATCGTGTGAGTGAGACTTGATAGCGTCAACCCAGCCCACTTCTCGTCAGAAGCAGGCCGCCGCCCCGCCAGTGCCGCGCAGGTGTCGACCATGGATGCCGGATTAAAAAAATCTGGATGCAAGAGATCGATTCGCTGGTCCACCGGCTGCGCACTGGCCAGCCATTCCGGCACGGAGCTTGCAACGCCCAGCTCTTCGTGAATTCGGTTCACGACATAGAAGCCGGGAATATTCTTCAAGAACCGCACGCGCCCATCCACGGCCCGTTCGTTGGTGAATCCTGACTGCTCAGCCTCGATCGAAACAATCGGCTCTTCCAGAAGCGCTCCCACCAACGACCAAGTGCCGACGTTCAGAAATAGCTGGTCATCAGCCAACGCCCCGAATCCGCAAACCGCGGAAGCCGTGTCATGGCTCCCGACATGAGCAAGCCGAACTGAGTCTGAGATAGAGCCACCGAGCATCCCCGGGAGACGTGGCTCAAGAGCGGGTACGGGCCAGCCGGCGAATGCGAACGCCTCGGCGCTCCAGCGACCATCCAAGCCGAGTAGCTGGGTCGTGGAGGCCTGGGTGACTTCATGGTTCTCCTCACCTGTCAGGAGGAATCCGAGCAAGTCAGGAAGGATCATCCACCTTGCACGCGACGGTAGCGACCCATCCTCTTCGAGACGGGCTATAAGCTGGCAGATCGTGTTGAACGGCTGATGCTGGATGCCCGTGAACTCGTAGAGCTGCCTTCGGTGAGGGGCGAGGGATTCAAATGCGCGAAGGTGCGAAAGATCCCGGTAGCAGACAGGCGCGTCGATCAACGTGCCAGCGTCATCTATAAAACCGTGATCCACGCCCCACGCGTCGATCCCGAGCGTGGAGGACTGGAAGTGGGAAGCCCCATAATCAGCCGCTTCGCGGCAAAGGCCAAGCAAAAGGTCTATGTCCCAATACAGCTTCCCGTCCCGCTCATGTGCCGCGTGAGGAACCTGCCGAATGACTTCAAACTCGATCCGTCCGTGGACCAGCCGCCCCGCCGCATATCGCCCAGAGGACGCCCCAAAATCAACCGCCACCGCTCCATGCATCTGGAGCAAGTGTAGCTAACTCTTGAGCGGCCGTGGCTTGAAGTCCGCCGCCTTCAACGCGGGATTGGCAGAGGGATGGTAAGTCACTTCCTCGTCCGCGTAGGTGCTCTTTGTCTTCACGATCAGGAGAGACGCCGAGTCGATCCACAGCGTCAGGGAATCCCTTCTTGGCCTGCTGAGATGCAGCACCCGCAGCACTTTGCCGCCTTCGCTAACGTTTGCGAGCAAGGAGAATTCCTGGTAGGTCGAAAACGGGCTAAACCTCATCTCCTTAGGCATTAAAAGCGAGGGGATGAAGCTCGATTGCTGCCCACAGCCGACATCCAAGATGCTGAGCCCGTTGCCTAGCGGACGTTCTGCGGCGCTGGAGAGCGGCCGATCGGGATAGGCGTCGCTCATGTACAGCCATGACTTCTTCCCGTCGCACCACACCACATCCCGCTCGCCCACATGATCGCCCGCGAAGAGAAAGAGGTTGGGACGCCGAAACCGCGTAACAAACGAGGCCTCTTTCGGCTGGAAGCCTTCGCCGTTCGATCGCACCTCGCCAGTATCCGAATAGCTCTCCAGTGACGCATAGAACGCCTCCACCTTCTTTATTAGCTCGATCGCGTCTGGATCAGAAGGCTTGACCGGCGGATCAGGAAGCGGCGCAGGCGGACCCGCGCCCGCGCGCCGGAAGACGACGAAGAACGAGTCCTCTGGATTCGCATCCGTAAGGACAAGCTCATCCCTTTGCAGCTTGAGCCGGCGAATGTAGGGATCGGTAGAGTTCCAGTTCTTGTAGCCGTCATCAAACTTCGATTGCGCAGTGCCAAGGAGCGAGACATCTACGTCTGTGACGGAATAGCTGCCCTTTATCTCTTGCAAGACATCCATCATCACGTGGCTCTCCATGTGCCCGGTGAACGTTCCGTTAGGAAGAAGCTCGAAAGTCCAATCCATGCCATCCGATGGAGCAGGTTTTCCATCCACGACGAAATAGCCCTCCCATTTGCCCGCGAGCGACGAGGCATTTGGCTTCGAAGAACAACCCGCCCCGACCAGCAAAAGGAGCGCGCCAGCCACAGCGAGGTTTTTCATAGCAGCTACTTGAGAAAGCGATTCAGCGTCACTCGGATCTCTGCCAGGCGCTCTTCCGGCGACATATTCGGGCAGTCCGCGCCAGACTCGGCATGCCCGTAAACACAGTTCTCCAGGTGCTCCGACAGCATCAGAACCCCGAACTGGTCGAGGGCTGCCCGCAGAGCAGCTACTTGCGTGAGAATATCCACGCAATACCGCTCATCGTCGACCATCTTCTGTAAACCGGATACTTGGCCTGCAATGCGCGAGAGGCGTTTTCGGGCGTCTTCGGAGACTGTGGGGTTCATCTCTCCTCCAGCTTACGTTTTTCCGGGAGTGGCTTCATAAACTTGAGACGATCCAATTGAAATTCGGCGATTTCACGGTCTTCAGCGCGAATACCATCCATGCGAATGCATCGCAGCGCTTCCGCCTCTGCTTTCTCAATATCCCCCAGGCGCAAGTAGCTCGAGCCAAGGCGGATGCGTGCCTTAAAGACATCCGCCGGAGAATCCGCGTACGTCAGGGAGCGTCTGAGCGGAACGAGCGATTCCTTGAACTGCCCTTCCGCCCGATACGCGTCCGCAATCGCCTGAAGGGCAGCCGCAAGTTCTCGCTCCGGGGCCCCACGAGCGATCGCTCTCTCGCAATAGAGCTCCGCCGATTTGAGCTCGCATTGCACCGCCTTCACCACGGCCCATTGAGCGAGATACTTTCCTTCGGGTCTCTCTTTGGACAGTTCCTTTTGGATAGCTGCCGAGCTGCTGCGAACCCAAAGAGCCTGCCTCAAATACTCGGCAAAAGCGCTGGGCCAGTAGAACGCGCCCATTCTGCTGATGAACCTGCCGCTAGGCTCGACAAAGATGACGGGCGGTGGCATCATCTCCACCTTGACAAGGTTAGACGGCAACTTACCAAACTGTGAGAGCTCTGTAGGAGAGTTCGCACGATAGCAGACGAACTTGCGGGAGAGCTCTATGACCCTGCTGTCGTCGAAGCAACGATCCAAGAAATTTCTACCCGGATCGAGACGCCTCGACACCAGCATCAGCGGCTTCCCAGTCTTCTGCGCGTAAGCTCTGGCGATCTGCGGACTGGGTGCCCAAACGATTTCCTGGAAGGCAATCGTAGGAACTATCAGCAGCGCGAGCATGGCTACAGTGTACGGCGGTTTTTGATCGCCCACTGGTACCCTCTCGTTTCGGTTCTTCCCGCAAACAAGGGAGTTTACGAGGAGCTATGAACAAGACCTTTGCAATCCTTGGTGCCGGCATGCAGGGCACCGCCGCCGCCTACGATCTCGCGAAATTCGCCGATCCAGCATCGATCCTCTTAGGCGATGCAAGGCTGGAACAGGCTGAAGTAAGCGCCGCTCGTGTCAATTTGCTCGTTGGCCGACCTATCTGTACCCCTTGTGAGGTCGATGCCCTCGACGAGGAGTCACTGTTTCACTTCCTGTCGCAGGCGAACGTGCTCCTCAGTTGCGTTCCTTACTGGATGCACCCCCGCATCGCCCCGGTTGCGATTCGAGCTGGAGTTCATATGTGCGACTTGGGCGGCAACACCGATATGACGCTCAAGGTGCTTGCTCTCGACGACGATGCGAAGGCCGCGGACGTGACCCTGGTGCCGGACACCGGCCTTGCGCCCGGATTGGTCAACAGCATTGCCGCCTACCTGCTGGAAACCCTCACCGAAACCGACACGATCCGGCTCTACTGCGGAGTCCTGCCTCAACATCCCCAGCCGCCCCTCAACTACAAACTAACCTTTAACATCGAAGGTTTGGTTGCCGAGTACGACCATCAGGCGATTGCACTTCGCGATGGTGAAATAGCGCTTATCGACACGCTCGCCGAGCTGGAGGAGTTGGACCTTGAAGGGGTTGGCCGCATGGAAGCGTTCACCACCTCCGGTGGCACCAGCACAGCTCCGTACACGTTCCAGGGAAAGGTCCGCAACTACGAATACAAGACGATCCGCTTTCCGGGCCATTGCGAGATCATGCGCGCCTACAAAGACTTTGGCTTTTGGGGCGAAGAAGCGATCGAGGTGCAAGGCACCCAAGTAATTCCGCGCCAACTGTTCTACAAAGTCTTCGGTGAGGCGCTTAAGAAGTTCGAAGATATCGACCAGTGCATCGTCCGCGGAATCGGCATTGGCATTCTAAACGGCCGCCGCGTCCAGTTGCAAGTGGATATCCACGACAAGCAATGCGAAAAAACTGGCTTCACCTCGATGGAGCGGCTAACGGGATTCTCGATTGCGATTCATGCGATCGAACTGGCCGAAGGACGTCTCCCGCCTGGGGCCCTCCGATACGAAACGGCTCTGAAGGGCACCCGCTTCCTAGAGGAAATCCAGAAGCGTGGCATTCACCTGAAGTTCAGCGAGGAGCGCCTCGAGTCAGTGCTCGCAGCTCCCGTTTGATCTAAGCTCTTGCGCGACTGCGTAGCTCTTTGCTGTAAGTCTCTTGTGAGGCGAACCAGGCGTCGAGGGTGGGGTGATGAAAGGTGTAGCCATGGCTCAGCGCCTTTGCCGGGCGGATGTCCTGACTGTCTGTTATCGCTTCGCTGTTCTCCCAAAGGAGAGCTCTTAGAAGCCAGGGAGGAATCGAGCCGAAGCTTCCTTTGCCCTTGGATTTCGCTAACCTGGCCACGAATTGTCCGTAAGTCGTGGCCTTTGGAGCAGTGAGGTTGAGCGGGCCGTGTACCGACGGATGATCCAATGCGAAGAGGATCAACCCAACCGTATCTTCCAGCGATATCCAGGAGAGCTGCTTATCGGCAGC
>JBGGMI010000201.1:0-19601 GCA_041288075.1 Fimbriimonas sp. | reverse complement strand
ATAAACGAGGTCACTTCGTTCTTCCGGCTCTCGGGGAGGATGAACTTCGGGTTGGCTTCGATGTGGGCGAGCAGGGGCTCTTGGAAGGAGCTCATGCGAAAGAAGTAGTTGTTCTCCTGGACCCAGCGGACTTCGTTGCCGTCGGGGCTTTTTCCGTCTACTAGGTCGGATTCTTTGTAGAAGGTTTCGCTGCTAACGTCGTACCAGCCTTCGTAGGTGCCCTGGTAGATGTGGCCTTTTTCACTCAAAATCCGCCAGAACTCTTCAACTGCCCGCTGATGCCGAGGCTCGGTGGTGCGGATGAAGTCGTCGTATTCTATGTAGATCCCCGGCCAAATCTTCTGGAACTCGCCGGCGATTTCGTCGACGAATTCGTGGGGGTCTCGGCCTAGTTTCTCGGCGGCTTCTTTGACTTTCAGTCCGTTCTCATCCGTGCCCGTTAGAAAGAAAACATCGCGCCCCCGCATCTTCTGGTACCTCGCCGTTACATCGGAGGCGAGGGTGGTCAGGGCCGTTCCGATGTGGGGCACTGAGTTCACGTAGTAGATGGGGGTGGTGATGGTGTAGCGCTTGGGCATGGGCGAAGGGAGTTTACCGGGGGTGGTATGACGGTATGACGGCATGAACCCTGCTTCATACTAGGTAATTTTGCGGGCTCCTGGAGGGTTGAGGTTCGAGGGGCGAGGGTTCGAGGGTTGGGTTCATACAGTGTTTTTGCTGGGGTGCCACCTGGTAGGGCACTGTGACGTCGAGAGCCTTCACTTCTATAGGGTTCTAAAAGCGATTTCGTCAACCAACTCGAGTAAAAGTTTTTGGGTTTTTGAGAAGAGATAGGAGTTCTCGACAGGGCGATGTGACGCTCCAGCTTCGCTTTAGTTGCCTGTATTTGAGCATCCGTCAGTGAAGGGCCGATGGGAGTCATCGAGCCGTTATCGAGGGATGAAGGCCGATTTCGAGAGCCCCGTTCGGCAGCCGATCCACGCGTTTGCAAGCCAAATCCGACGTTAGACAAAAAAGTGCAAATTCTTCTTGGCATTCAGCCAAACCAGTGATAGACTCACTTTGATACACCGGTGTATCACTGTGTGAGGCGACCAATGTCGGGCGTAACCATGAGAGCGGTGGCAGCAAGGGCGGGCGTTTCGCCCACCGTTGTCTCGCGCGTGCTTTACGACAAGGCTCCCGGCGTCAGAGTAGGCGCGGCGACGGCTGAGCGCGTGCGACAGGCCGCTCTTGATCTGGGCTATCGCCGCAACATTACAGCGAGCACTTTCCGCCACCAGCAGACCATGATGATCGGGGTTCTGCACGGCATGGGCTTTGGGCGACCCCGTTTCAACAGCGGACCGCGTTACTTTGCCGCCCTGATGGATGGCATCGTCGACGGCGCTTTCGATCACGGATACACGCTTTCGCTGTGTCCCCAGCTCCTCGGCCTCAATCCAGAGAACGCTATGTTCGATGGCCGTTTTGATGGTCTGATCTGGTATGGCACTTTTCCAACGGGTGACAATCTGCGCCTGCTTACAACCTGCCCAGTCCCTCTCGTCCTCATCCACACGCCTGCCAAAGCCCTCGATGGACGGTATCCGTCGGTCATTTGCGACAACCATCAAGGCATCGGGCTAGCCGTTGAACACCTTGCCGACCTGGGCCACAAAAGAATCGCGTTTGCCATTGAGAACGATGACTTCTTTTACGAGGCGAAGATGCGCCTTGAGTCATTCTTCCAGCATATGACCCGGCTTGGCCTCGATGCATCGCAGGCAGATGTTATCGATGTGCGCCTCGATCGAAGTGGGATTCAACGCTATCTGGCGAATGGCCCGCAGCACACAGCCGTGATCGGTTCGAACGATGGCGTTGGCGCAGCGTTCATCAAGCATGCGCCCGAGTTCGGGCTGTCGATCCCGGAAGATCTCTCGGTGATCGGCTTCGACTCCACGGGCTTCTGCCTGGAGGTCCGCCCCGCCCTCACCTCAGTTTCTCAACCTCTCGCCTCTATGGGCCGGAACGCCGTCAACCTGCTTGTCCAGAGCATACGTGGTGAGGCGCCCGAACCCTTCGACCTAGTCATTCCGTGCGGTCTCGATATTCGAGGCTCCACCACGTTCAGAGATAGGAAGCACTATTATGAAACATAGGGGATTTACCCTCATCGAGTTACTCGTCGTCATCGCGATCATCGCAATTCTCGCGGCAATCTTGTTCCCTGTTTTCGCTCAAGCGAAGGCCGCCGCCAAGGCAACTGCCGACTTGTCGAACATCAAACAAATCGGGACCGCAATGGTCATGTACGCTAACGATGTCGACGATCGTTATACGTATGGCATTCCCGACGTCTGGTCCGGAGCACCCGCATGGGGAAGCGCATCGCTCTCCTGGACGTTGAATCTGCAGCCCTACTCGAAGTCGCTGCCGCTCTACCGAAGCCCCCTGGAGACCAATGCATCCGGCGGCAGTTGGGGCGATTGGATGGGCATCCCGGTGTCGTATGGCATCAATGGGTTCAGCGTGCCAAATGCGGCCGCTGCCGCCAACATGCAGGGAGTCTCGCCCTCCTCGTGGCAGGGTCGCTGCTTCTCAGATTCGTTTACGAATGCGCAGAACTGCACTCTCCGTGGGATCGCTGCTCCCTATGCGCAGATTAATGGAGAAGGTGGTGGGGGTGAACTGAACACGGCTTCCCTCAGCACAACTCAAGTCACAGACCCAGCCGACACGATCGCGCTGGCGACCAAGTATAACGGCGATGCACTGCGGTGGAGCGGCGGCGGCGTGGGCAACCAGACCCAGTTCCAGTGCGGTGGCATTTTTGAGGCCGTTCCGGCAACCGATGGGTCGGACACCTATGACCTGGACTGGTGTGGGGGCGCTCAGATCCCCAACGGACTTCGGGCGATCGACAAGACCACTCCCCAGGGCCGATTCGGTGCCGTCAGCGAGACGAAACAGGGAATGTCTAACTTCTCGATGGCGGACACGCACGCGAAAAACTTCCCGATCCAGGCCACAAACCCGAATCCGGACACCGAGCCTCGCAAGAACCGGTGGGACGCACTCCGGCCCCAATCGTAAACCGACCCGCTTCGCGCCGGCCCAGCCGGTGCGAAGCTAACTACCCACGAGGACATTAATCGAATGAACAAGTTCGCTCGCCTGAGTTGCGCCATCGCCTTGTCCATCCTGTCGTTTGTAGTGACGGGCTGCGGAAGCGGTAACGACATGTCGCAGAAAGAGCTCGACGCCATGAAAAACGCTCCGAAGATGACCGACGCAGATCGTGCGAAGGTCGCTGCCGGAATGCAGCAAGGAGCTGCCAAGAGTCAGCAATCACAAGCGGATTGGGCCAAAGCCCATCCCGAAGAAGCCGCCAAGATCAATGCGGAGCGCGCCAAAATGGGCCGCCCGCCCCTCGGCGGCTAGGTTAAGGGAGCGAGCAAGGCTCGCTCCTTTTCCTTGCACGCGATTCTTGCGAGGAAGAAGTGGTGAGCGAAATTCTGGCTGCCCGCGAGTTCTGCTAGGGCATTGCCGCTCTTGCGCTCTTGAAAGTTTCCGAGGGGAAGGGTGGGTTGGGGATCAAAAATCGATGCCATAGAGTTCCTCGAGCGTCGTTTTGGCGGGACTGCTGAAATGAGGATTCGTGCTACGCGCGTTCTCCTTAAGCGCGGCAATAGAGGATTCTTCACCCAGATGAGCGAGTCCCATGTCTATACCGATCAAGGCAAGTGGGTCACGCTCGCTCCGCCTATGCCGCTGCAACTCGGCCCTCGATTCTTCACCCAGAACGTCAAAGATTCCGACATACGCATACCTCCTGACAATGGGATTCGGATCAAATGTGCCCCGGCGGAGATGTGAGAGCGCACGCTTGCGCCCGACGGCCACGAGTGCTCCATAAGCAGACGCCCGCACCGCCCAAGCATGGTCGTAAGTGCACGATACAAGCGCCAGAAGGTCCGCTTGAATGCCGGCCAGTTGCAGCGCATCAACCGCATCGATTCGGTTGCTTTCATTCTCATCGTGAATCAACACCCGAGCCACCTCACGAACAGCACCTCTTGAGTTGCGCGCTCGAGACGTGCGGAATTCTTCCACCGCATGCACGAGCGACAGCAATCGGGCTTCACATGACAATGACACTACTTCACGCTTATCCATAACTCGAATTGAGGCGTAATCAGGGGATTGGAATCAAGTTTCGCGGTGGGAACAATATCCTGGAAGCAATACTGATTATCCAGTATGCCACCACCAATCCAGCTGCTCCCTGTGCAACTCTCTTCACGGGCTCTGGGTCTATTGTAGGAATTCTCGACGGCACGCGTAAAGGATCATAAACCGGACCTTCACCTACATAGTAATTCTCGTTTCTATTATCCCTATTCCGCGGGGCTCCGATTGATCCTTTCCGGTTGATCTTCGCTGCTTTGGCTTGAACCATCCATTCGAGTCCAACACGTGCTTCCTCATGAAGGCATTTGCCCGCGAGTGTGTCCAGACGGGAAGACGCTCAGCTATATCGGATTCGACCACTCTGGCCCTTATGAAAACCTCTACGCCTCTTCTTGGGATGGCAAATCAAGGCGAGTCCTGATCAAAGATGTTAAAGGCTTTGACTGGCGACCTATGCATCGTAGGCCGGGGATGTAATCGTGCCCCGGTCCGGTGTTGCGGAAAAACGTTCGCCTGAATGGTTCCGGATTCACGATGTGGAGACAGGTGCGGGACCGGGGCACGATTACATCCCCGGGCTACGCAAGTGCCCATTGTTAGGTGGCACGCGCCTGCCGTAGCCTTTGCCGGCGAGCAGGGTTGTTAGGTCGGTGACGTAGGAGCGGGAGATCGTAACGCCCAGGCGCGGCTTGAGGGGTCCGAAAATCACGACGGATACGGAGGACTCGCCGGTTTCTGCCGTTTGGTCGATGAATGCGTGTCGATGGCGCATGGTGGTTTGCAGAAACTTGGCGAGGGGTTCGTGGGTGGGGCGGTTTTGGGTGTCGGCGAGGAAGCCGGCAAGTTGGGTTTCGAATGTCTGGGTGCCTTGCTTCAGGGTCAGGGTGACGCGGCGATCGATGATGCGGGCGTCGACGATCTCGGCCTCAGTCGTTGATTGGGCAAGGGCGAAGCAGAGGGTTAGAAGCATGTTTGTACCGTTTCAGTGGGGAAAGTAGGAGCGGATCAGCCGCCAGCCGCGGCCAACGGCGTTGACACCATGAGTGTTCAACACGGTCACGCGCACATAGGGAGCCCTTCCATCCGTGTTTCCCGTGAGTGGATCGTATTTGCCTGGAGTGACATAGATGAACCATTTGCCTCTTGTAATGAGGGATGTATAGGCGGTTTGGTGAACGATTTCTCCGCCATGTGCAAGCGCCTCGGTGGTGGCTAACGCTGCGACTCTTTTGTAGTCGGCGCGATACACATATTCTTGAGCGTGGTGAATAGTTGGCGGTCCGTCATTAGGGCAACTCGCCAAGGTGCAAAGGGTGCCGCCTTCCATCAACCAGCCGAACTCCTGGAATTCGTCCTGCGTCGGCTCGATTCCTTGCAAGAACTTCCACTCGATCTCAGGGGGTGTTTGGAGCGAGAGAAGGCACCCGCCGACAAGCGCCGCCCCGACGAGGAGGCCTGCGATCAGGGCGGTTTTCTTTTTGGCAGCCATGGGTTCGCCCGCAAGTCATTCTAACGCAACCCCGTTTGGGGCTGGGCAATCATCTGCAACACGTCGGGACACGATTACATTCCCTGGATAAGCATCGTGGTTGGCGCTTGAATTCCGGGCGAAACTTTTTTCAAAGTGGTTGACAAAATCGTTTTTGAAAACCTACTAGGGTGTGAGTCAGGCTCGTTCTTCAAAATCGCACGCGGGGAGATTCGTTCAAATTGGGCTACATGTCTCCGCTACTACCATCCCACCCCGTGGAGGGGCCCGGTAGTAGTAGCGCCCCAAGCGTCGAAGTTTGGCACGGAGACCAGGGCCCCGAGCGAATATCATCAGACCGTGCTCTCACGAAAGGCTTATCAGCGCTGGTTCATCGCCGCAACCGTCTACAACGCGCTCTGGGGGTCGTGGACGGTTTTGTTTCCGGAGGCCTACTTTCGCATCATCGGCATGACGCCGCCGGTGCCGAAGGCGATTTGGCAGTGCGTGGGGATGATGGTTTTGGTGTATGCGTTCGGCTACTTCATGGTCGCGCGGCAGCCGGAACGGTACGGGGTGTTCATCTGGATCGGGCTGATCGGAAAGGTCTTCGGCCCCCTCGGCTTCCTATTCGCGATCGCCACCCGGGAACTGCCGGCGCGGTTCGGGTGGATCCTGATCACGAACGACCTGATTTGGTGGCCCGTGTTCCTGATGTTCGGCCTCACGTATGCGCGGCGGCCGTTTGATGCGGAGTGGCAGGGCGTAGAAAAGTAGGGGCGTTGTCCGCTACCCTTAAGGGCAAGAATGGTTCATAACGTTATCATCATCGGTTCGGGCCCTGCGGGCTATACGGCGGCGCTCTACAACGCCCGAGCCAACCTCGATCCGGTGCTCTTTGCGGGGCTGCAGCCAGGCGGGCAGCTTATGATCACCACCGATGTGGAGAACTACCCCGGCTTCCCGGACGGCATCTTGGGCCCTGAGCTGATGGATCATTTCCGGAAGCAAGTCGAGCGGTTGGGCACGGTGATTCATGACCAGCAGGTCACAAAAGTCGACTTCAGCGAGCGGCCTTTCAAGGTGTGGGTGGACGACGAGCTGCACCTGGCCAAAAGCGTCATCATTTCCACTGGTGCCAGTGCCAAATGGATGGGCCTTCCCTCAGAGGTGACCTTCGGCGGATACGGCGTGAGCGCCTGCGCCACTTGCGATGGGTTCTTCTTTCGGAACAAGGACGTGCTGGTCGTAGGCGGCGGCGATACGGCGATGGAGGAGGCGAATTACCTGACGAAGATGGCGAACAAGGTGTATCTGGTGCACCGGCGGCACGAGTTTCGGGCGAGCAAGATCATGCAAGACCGGGTGCTCGCGAACCCGAAGGTTGAAGTGATTTGGAACGCGGTGCCAGACGAGATTCTGGGCAATATGGAGCCGGTTCGGAAGGTAACGGGCGTTCGTCTGCGGCACACCCAGGACGATTCGAAGTGGGAGGTTCCAGTTGACGGCGTGTTTATCGCGATTGGGCACAAGCCGAACTCCGATCTCTTCAAGGGCGTGCTGGACATGGACGACGTGGGCTACCTGAAGGTGAAGCCCGGCACCACGGAAACGAATATTCCGGGAGTTTTTGCTGCCGGAGACGTCGCTGATCACGTCTATAGGCAAGCGGTAACGGCAGCGGGTACGGGCTGCATGGCCGCCATCGACGCCGAACGGTATCTCCAGACACACGAGCTTTAATATGTTCCTCTCCGCACTTACGCTTGCCGGTTTGCTTCTTCAGGGCCAACAGCCCGATGGTCCAATTCGAGTGGATACGCTGCTTACTCGCGATGGGAGTCAAGCGCGACTGTTCATCGAGCGAAATGAGACGCCGATGTTGCAGCCCAAGAAGGGACCGAAGCGGTTCGGCGAGAACAAGGTTCAGTTCGAGTTCGAATGGCTAACCAGGGGAACGGTCATCGTACACACGAACGGGCAGCACGATCTTCGGATGCGGGTTTATTCGCAGGAGCGAAAGCCTGAGAACGATGCGGCGCATGCGGTGACTCGCATGATGCTTCGCTTGTGGGATATGAACTATCGCCGCGTCCACCTGGATCAGCCTCCGAATTCGTTGGGCTACCAGATTCTCAACGTTTTCATCACCTGGGGCGGAAAGGCAGGGGGGGAACAGTTCTTTGGACCGGATTTCGAAGGCAAGACAAGGGTCACGGCCAACACGATCTACTTCTACGATTTAGCGAGCTTTACAGACCCGCTGGAGATGGCTCGCGAGGTGGCGCACGAGTATGGGCATGCGACGTTGCCGCCGATTGGAGGCTATAAGGAGCGCGAGGACTGGGCGAACGGGTATCTGGGCGAGAAGCTGTATTTGACGTGGATTCGGGATGTGCTGGCGCAGGGTCTTTTGCTGCCGGAGGACTTTATGGGAGTCAAGAAGGAGCAGCTCGATCCTTGGATTGCGGCCAATGTCGATCCGCTGGTGCTGAAGACGGCAGAGAAGCCACCGACGATGGGGACGCTGGCGGATCGCACGGCGAAGGGGATGGATGCTTATCTGGGGCTGGCGTTGTATGCGGCTCAGATCCTGCCGGAGAACGTGTTCGCGCGCTCGCTGAAGCTGACGGGTTCGCAGAATGCGCGGGACTACCCGGGGGCCATCTTCTTGGCACTCGAGGAGCCGGATGAGGTGCCCATTACAATTCCAGACATCTTGAAAGGGAAGGCGATCTGGCTGCCGACCGGGAAGGGGTTTGTGACGGGCGCGAAGGTATTGGCGATCGAGAACGGTTGGACGAAGGTTCAGACCGGTTCCGATCCGATTGTGATTCGGACGAAGCGGGTGTGAACCTTAGCGATTCGCCAGTGGCACGTACTCTAGGTTGACCGGTCCCTCGTAGATTGCTTTGGGGCGGATGAGGCGGTTGTTTTCGAGCTGCTCGATTGCGTGGGCGGAGTAGCCGGCGACGCGGGCGACCACGAAGATCGGGGTGTAGAGCTCGATGGGGAAGCCGAGTAGGTAGTAGGCGTAGGCGGCAGGGAAGTCGACGTTTGGATAGAGGTTCTTCTCCTCCAGCATGACGCGCTCTAGGATGTCGGCGATGTCTCCGAAGGTGGTGTTTCCCTTTCGGCGGCCGATCTCTTTGGCGACCTTGCTCATGTACATGGCCCGGCTGTCGCCCTTCTTGTACTCGCGGTGGCCGAAGCCCATGATCTTCTTCTTATTCACGAGTGCGTCGCGGATCCATGCCTCAGCCTGGTCGGCAGAACCGATTTCGAGAATCATGTGCATGGCGGCCTCGTTGGCGCCGCCATGAAGCGGGCCCTTCAAGGTGCTGATGCCGGCGATAATGCCGCTGTACAAATCGCTTAGAGTCGACACACAAACGCGGCAAGCAAAGGTGGACGCATTGAACCCATGCTCCGCATAGAGAGTAAGCGACGTATCGAGGACGTGGGAGGTGAAGTCGTCCGCCTTTTCGCCGCCCAGCATGTAGAGGAAATTCGCCGCGTGGCCTAGCGAGGGATCGGGAGCAACCGGCGATTTGCCTTGTCCAATTCGATATCCATTCGCCACCATGGTGCCCGCCTTGGCGATGATGCGCTCTGCTTTCCGTACGTTCGCTTCACGATCCGTTGCCGGGGCATCGTAGTCGGGATCGTCTCCCGCGACGACGGAAAACGCGGTGCGGATCCAGTCCATCGGATGCGCGGCCGGGGGCATGGCTTTGAGGGCATCATAAACATAACTCGGCACGTCTCGATTGGCCGCGAGACGCTGCTTGTAGGCTTCCAACTCCTGCTGGTTGGGCAGATGCCCGTGGATCAGAAGGAACGAGGTTTCTTCGAAGGAGCCATGCTCGGCGAGGTCGTGGACATCGTAGCCGCGGTACTGCAGGCTGCTGCGATCAACATCGATCTCGCTGACTCGGCTAGTGCCGGCCGGGACGCCCTCGAGGCCGGGGCTGTACGGGTACTGCGTGGCAGGTGCGCTCATTCGTTAACTCTTCGGACCGGGCGGAGTTTACCCATGGCTTAGCGCATATGCTTCCATGCGGCTGATGCTCCAGAGCGGGGTTCCGGGAGGAGGATCGATGGCGATCTCGACGAGCTGCTTGCCGGCGACAAGATGAGGGGGAACGCCGAAATCGGAGATGTACCAGCGGCACTCGCGATCCTGGACGGGTTCATACCAATACCCGGCGTAGGTTCCATCAAGGAAGACGCGGGCGCGCTGGCGGCCGTGGAAGCGGTCGTAGGTTCTTCGGAGCAGCAGCCCATCGTTGGGGGAGGGCACGGTGATGAACCACGAGGCTTTGTTTAGGTGGCTGGCGACGAGTGCCTTTCGGTGAGAGCCGTCGGGGAAGCAGGAGTCGAGTTCGATGAGCTTGCTCATGTTTTGGACGGCGAATCTTCTTTGCTTGACAGCTTCGGAGTCCCCGATTTCGAAGGCATCAATGAGCGAGCACTTCGTGGCGGAAGGCAGGATCTCGGCGGTGCCGGCACCTTCGATGGACATAAAAAAGGGAAGTGCGAGGTCTGTTAAGGGGGTTGGTGGATGTTCGTGGCGGCGGTCGAGGGTGATCGATGGTGGTGCGGAGAGGATCCAGCCGCTGCCGGTGTAGGGGAGATCGATGCGGGTGGATTGACCTGTGGGTGCCTTACGGCCTGGCTCGGCGGCGGCAATTATGGTGTCTCCGGGTTCTAGAGCGACGATGGTCAAGCTGGAATCGTAGGTCCACTGGAACCCTTCGGCGGTTTCTTCATCTCTTATAGCCAAGAGTGGGCAATTTGCCTTCTCGACCCATGCGGAGCCGCTGCCTTCGAAATCGGCCACAACTCTTCGGCCAAAGTGATCTCTATAAAGGCAATCTTCGCCCGAGAATATAGTGAGTCTAGCTTTCTCGGAGGGGGAGAGGAGCGGATGCATCGCTTCAGTTTGGAAGGATTTGCATGATGAGAGATGGCACGGACGGCAGGATGCTGAGACTGGAATCGCAGCGCAAGCTTGCGGCTCTGAGTTTGAAACGATGCCCCCTTTGTGGGGCAGTGAATGCGGTTGCGAACGACGAGTGTTTTGTGTGCCGTTGGCATGGCGAGTTCCAGTGCGACCCGAACTCCGTTGATGAAGGACTCGGCCTGCTGCTTGAGAACTGTCCTGAACTGATGGATGCCATGATGGCGGAGCCAGCGAAGCCGCCTACAATCTTCGAGCGGGTAAAGGCATTCTTCATCCGAAAGCGGCCGACAGCTCCTGACCCGCTGTTGGATTTCTGAACACCTCAACTGTTGCTGCGCGCGTCCCTAGAGAGTGGACTTTCGCGTTTGGGCTTTGCTTTCCGCGTTCTTTGCGGGGTTGACTGCGCTGCTTGCCAAGAAGGGTGTGGAGGGAGTGCCGTCCAACTTGGCGCTAGCGGCTCGCGTTCTGGTTATTTTCGTATTCGTCATCGGGCTGGCATTTGCGACCGGGCAAACGTCGATTCGCGAGCTGACGGCGCGGAACTGGACGTTTCTTGCTTTGTCCGGGTTGGCTACGGGTGCTTCGTGGCTGTTCTACTTCCGCGCGATCCAGGCGGGGCCGATTTCCCAGGTTGCGCCCATCGATAAGTTGAGCTTTGTGATTGCGGCGGTTCTGGGCTTTGTGTTTCTCCGGGAGAAGCTAACGGCGAACCTCGCGATTGGGATCGCTCTTATCGTTGCGGGAGTGCTGGTAACGCTGCGGTAATCACCGGGCGGTTGCTCCGCCCGGTCATCGGAGCCGTCTATTTTGCGATGATGAAGACGATGTCCTTTTCGACTCTAAAGGTGAGGGGTTGATCGACGCCTTCGAGGATGGCCTGGAGGACGCGTTCGGTGGTGAGGGCGTTGACCCTGCATGTGATCCGCTCTGGCTCCAGCTTTGCCTTGATCACGTAGTTAACCCCTGCCTCCGTTAGGAGCTTGACGAGGGCGTCGTGGAGGTTTGCACCATTGAAGTTCACCGAGACGAGGCTCTGAAGCGCATCGCCCGATACGTTTTGGACGAGCCTGACGTCGAGTGGAGCGGGGACGTAGATGGCTTCTGCGCTTCGCGTCGGGGAACCCTCCATCATGGCCGGAACAGCTTGCCCGACGGTGCCAGTAGGCAAAGGCATAGCAACGTCGACGGCGCGAGTTGCTCCGGAAGGGGGCGCAACTGCTCGGGCGGTTTCGAAACTGCGCGCAGGTGCCTGTGCCAAGGGGGCTGTTCTTGCTAAAGAGGCATCTCGTGCGCGGGCTGCAGGCATGGGAACTCTGGCGAGGGGGGCGAGCTTGGGGGGTGCGGCTTTCAGGGCCTTTGTCGTTCGTTTCAACTTCGCGGGCTTCGCCTGGGTAGCTCTTGCGGGTGCGGCGGCTGTGCGGGCGATGGCCGGGGCTGCCGCTGCCGTGGAGATTTGTCGAGTAGCTGGTGCTTGCGCAGGCGCGGCCGCGGTTTGAGCGACGACGCTCCAAGGGATGGCGGCAGCGGCGGCGGCGACGACCACGAGCAGCCAGGCGCGGCGGTACGTGGGGACGGTGGATGTGTGTTTGAGCATGTTGATTCTTCTCCTGAGGTTCCGGTATCCGTACGCTGCGCCGAGGGCCGCAACCGGAGTGCGTGCCTGGGCCGACTTGAGCAAAAACTGGGCGTAAGCGCCGGGTGACTCGCCGCACAGGCGCAAGGCTTCGAGGTCACACGCCTCTTCGCGGGCAATGACGGCTTCGCGTGTTGCGAGCCAGGCGAGAGGGTGGAAGAAAAATAGTGTTTGAGCCGTTGCGATGGCGAGGGTTAGCCACTGGTCTTTGCGCTGAAGGTGGGCGAGCTCGTGGGCGAAAGCCATGCGCATTTCGGCGGCAACGTGCTTGGCCGCGTAGCCGCTGGGCACTACGATTGCGGGCTTCCAGAGTCCAACGAGCAAGGGGCACTTCACTTCGGGCGATTCGAGCAACCGTGGAACTCGTTGCGCGAGCATCTGTAGGCATTCCAGTTCCGGACCCTCAGTTAGAGGATAGGATCGGGCGAGGAGTCTTCGAGCACCTATGAGTCGTATTGCGAGAATGCAGCAGCCGGTAGTGACGCCTAGAAACCACGCGCCTGCAAGCAGTAGCTCTGCCGATGGGAGCTGAGGGAGCGGAGCGCTTTGGCTGGCGATGGGTTCTGGACTCGAAGCGAAGCTGATGAAGGTGTTCTTGACCGGTATGTTCGAGACTGCCGTCGGGACAACTACCGGGACAGAGAGGAACAGCCGAACGACGAGCTGGGCGGAGGCGATCCACCAGAGCCAGGCTTTGAGGCTGGCGGGCAATCGGCGGAATGCCAGGCAGAAAACCCATACGGCGAGCACGAAGAGTCCGCCGAACAGTGCGGCGTCGACCAGACGTTCGGTCCAGTGGGTCGCGAGGGCGTCGAAGGGGTTCATGAGCCGTTCTCCACGGACTCGACCAGGCGCTTGAGCTGGTTGATTTCGGCCGTGCTGAGCTCTCCCGAGTCGACGAGGTAGCT
Source organism: Fimbriimonas sp. (assembly GCA_041288075.1). GTDB lineage: Bacteria > Armatimonadota > Fimbriimonadia > Fimbriimonadales > Fimbriimonadaceae > Fimbriimonas. The sequence goes on along the minus strand of JBGGMI010000201.1, from coordinate 6,450 downwards.
CACGAACGGGGTGAGGGAGCCACCGAGGGAGCGGCGGACGAAGTCGGCGACCAGCCCTTTCATCGCCTCCTCGGATTCCCGCTTGGGCGAGTATTGGAAGACGTTTCCGGCTTTCACGCGCTGGAGGTAGCCCTTCTGGCGCAGTCGCTCCATCATCGTGAGCACGGTGGTCCGGGCAAGCCCGCGCGGCTCTCCGAATTCCTTGGCCATCTCGCCCACGGATATCGGAGCCCGCTCGCGCACCATCTGCAGCGCTACAAGCTCCTGTTCGCCTAAGGTTCTCGGTGTGTCGTTTCTCATGACTACAACTTGTAGTCATTATAAACCACTTCTGGAATGATAACGCAAGTTTTTTTGAAAATAGCGTGCAGCTAGGATTGCATGGACGTCAGCGCGTCGGACACCGCGAACATATTGATGATGTGTCCGCGCTTGGGGTCCCAATTTGAGAGCACAAAATCGCGCCCTTTCGGTGTAATCGCATAGAGTTGATCGTTAGTGACCTCTGCGTAGCCTGCGGCTTGCAGCCTTACGATTCCAGCCTCAACTTCATCGTCGTTGAAGATGGCGTGATTGAAGAAGTCTCCCCATTCGTTGAGCTTCGTCCGGTCGCAAGGATCCTTAGCGCCATACAGGCTGCAAAGCAGCCAACCGTCGGAACCGACAAATTGCGTGCTCACGTTTTCGAGCTTAGCCGACTTGCGCGAAGGCATGGCTTGATAGCGTAGGCTTTATCTGCCCCATAAATGTCAGTCGACACGACAAAGACCCGCCGCCCGCTCGTCCTCGCCAGCATCATGCTCGCGATGTTCATGGTTGCAATCGAGGCAACGATCGTGGCGACGGCGATGCCGGATATCGTGGGGCGGCTGGGTGGGTTTGCGCTTTATAGCTGGGTGTTCTCGGCCTTTCTGTTGACTCAAGCGGCCACGACGGTAATCTTCGGAAAGCTCTCCGACCTTTACGGCCGCCGCCCCGTGCTCATTGTGGGCATCGTGGTTTTCCTGATCGGCTCAACCCTCTGCGGATTCGCGTGGTCAATGCCATCGCTCATCGCTTTCCGGCTGCTTCAAGGCTTGGGGGCAGGTGCGATCCAGCCGGTTGCGATGACGATCATTGGGGACATCTACACGCCGGAGGAGCGGGCGAGTATTCAGGGGTATCTGGCGAGTGTGTGGGGGATTTCGGCGGTTGTCGGCCCTCTCGCGGGAGGGTTCATCGTCACAGCGCTGTCCTGGCCCTGGGTGTTCTGGATCAATCTGCCGGTGGGCGTGGCGACGATTTTCGGCCTTACACGCTTTCTGCACGAGGGAGTCGAGCGGAAGCGGCACTCCATCGACTACCTCGGCGCAACGATGTTTCTCGTCGCCATCAGCTCGCTGCTGATTGCTTTAACTCAGATCGGGGACGCGCGAGGACCTACTGGAGTGACGGCTTTATTCGCGGGTGTCTTTGTTGTCACGACGCCGCTCTTTCTGTGGCACGAGCGGCGGGCGAAGGAGCCGATGCTGGACCTTGAGCTCTGGACCCATCGGCTTGTCGCATCCGCGAACGCGGCATCCATGGTTGCGGGAATGACCTTGATCGGGATCACCGGGTTCCTGGCGATCTATGTGCAAGGAGTCATGGGGCGCTCGGCGACGATCGCGGGGCTGGCACTGACGATGATGGCGGTCGGCTGGCCGATCGCGTCGACGCTTGCGAAGCGCTTCTATCGCGCAATCGGCGTGCGCGGGACGCTGCGGCTGGGAAGCGGATTGATCATCGTTGGGGCGGCGGTGTTCCCGTTCATGTCGCCGGGTGCCAGCCCCGTTATGGCGGGAACAGGCTCGATGATCACAGGCTTTGGAATGGGGCTTCTGGTGATGACTTGCGTGATTCTCATTCAGAGCAGCGTCGGGTGGTCTCAGCGCGGAAGCGCGACGGCCTCGAACGTGTTTGCGCGGACGCTTGGGAATACGTTAGGGGCGGCGATTTTGGGCAGCGTGCTCAATCTGGGAGTGCTTGCCTACGTCGACCCTTTGGGGCGGCGGGCCTCGGCGGAGCAGATGCGTACTTTGCTGGAGCATCGGGAGACGGGCGGCGCGCGGAATCACGAGCTGCTGGTTGGTGCGCTCAATCATGGGCTGCATCTGACGTATTGGTGCGTGCTGGCCTTTGCCGTGCTCACGTTCGCGTTGTCGCTGTTCATTCCGCACGTGTATTTGACCGCGGGAGAATAAGTCACCGCGGCGTGGCGTAAAGCGTCTGAATTGGCGTTCTATGCAAGTTCTCGTCGCCTTTGCCGTGGCCCTTTCGATGGGGCAAGTTCAAGCCGAGCAGTTCAAGAAGGTCTTTGAGGCGCACGATCTTGCCGGATTGAAGCGAATGGTGCCGAAGGAGTTTGCCAATACTCCTGCTGCAGACGGAAAGACGGCCCTGTATCGGGCTTGCGAATACCGCTGGAGGCTTGGGGCTGAGTATCTCCTGTCGGCGGGAGCAAAGCCGAACGTGCTTGGGCCCAGCGGCGTGACTCCGCTCATGCTAGCAAGCTCGGGGATGGACACGACGCTCGTGAAGAAGCTCATCAAGGCGGGGGCGAAGGTCCGGTTCGTCGACAATCGCGGTTCGACGGCTCTTCATTACTGCGTCAACTGGACGCAGTACGACATGTATTGGGACGGTCAAGAGGAGGCGATGGCTGCCAATGTGAAGGTGCTGGCGCAGGCGGGTGCGGAGATCAATGCTCCCGATGGCCATGGTCGCACCCCGCTGATGTGGGCGGCAGGTTGGAGGCATTTGCCTTCGCTTAAAGCCCTGATCGCGCTTAGGGCGAGGCTGGAAATGGTGGACTCGAAGTATAGATCAGCCCTCACGTGGTGTGCGAGTGAGGGGAACTCGGCTGAAAACGTACAGGCACTGCTCAAGGCAGGGGCGAATCCAAGTTTTCTGGACCTGCTGATTCTTGGGTGTAGGCAACAAGCGGAGGCGCTGCCCTTCGACTATGAATGGAAATCCCTGCGTGGACCGTGGGACGAGGACGCGCTTTCGCGGGCTGCGGGCTGTGGGTCTGTGAAGATTGTGAAGCTGCTTTTGGTAGAGGACATGGACCCGAATCGGATCGACGATCTGGGACAAACCTCGCTTTTTTGGGCGACCGGAAGCAATCGAATAAGCGGCCAAATGGGACTGGGACCGCGATTTGAAGCGAACAAGTTTGTTGGAGCGAACGCGCCGGTGCTCATCAAAATGCTCATTAGCGCCGGCGCAAATCCGAACGCAAAGATCGTCGATCGGGATTCCTATCTTTCGGCAGTTGCTAAGGGAGAAACGCCGTTGTTTTGGGCAGTTGGCGGAGGCAACCTCGAGGCAGCCAAAGCGCTCATCGAGGGCGGGGCCGATGTGAATCTTTCGAGCGAGCGGATGGAGCCGCTTGTGGAAATTGCGGCGGAGCAGCTCAGGCTCGATCTGGTGGAGCTGCTGGTTTCGAAAGGTGTCAAGGTCGAAGGCACTGAGGCGTTACGGGAGACAATGAGCGCGCGGCCAAAGGGGCCGGCTGAGCTGAGCGCTCAAGAAGCTATCGCGGAGCTGCTGCTAAAGCATCGAGGAGCCATGACATCGGACCTGATCATTCAGGTGTCCGGCCACGCTACTCCCCGGACGGTTGCGTGGCTACTCCGGCACGGGCAGAGCGCTAATGCGGTGAATTCTTACGGCTACACGCCGCTTCATTCCGCCGCCAGCGACGGTAACGTTGCGGTGATCGAACTGCTGCTGGCCTACGGTGCCAACAGAGATGCCAAGAACAAGCAGGGTAAGGCGCCGGCCGACGTTGCGCGCGAGTTCAAACACTCGAAAGCGTATGAGCTCTTAAAGCCGCGTTAGGGCTGCAATTCCTCAGCGAGAATGAAGACCAACGGAGCGTTCCAGTTGATCGCGTTTTCGTTCAGGTCGTAGCGTGCGGCTTCGTCTTTCCACTGTCGGGCGGGCTTGTCTAGCTTTCCACTGGAATTCGGGCCTCCGACGATGAGTCCCGGCCAGGGCTGCTCGATCTTGTCGGCGGCGCTGGGGCGGTGGTGGGGGTTCATGGCCCATTTCGTGCCGACGTGGGTGACGAACGACGTGTTAAAGGTGTTCCTGCCGAGCAGGTAGTGCAGCGAGTCGAGGGCGCCATCGCGGTATCGGACTTCCGGCTTGAAGCGGTTCGCGATCTGGAGCATCATCGCGTAGTTAGCGACCACCGCGTTGCTGCCCCAGTAGTATTCGGTCTGCTGGAGCGGCATTCGGTAGGGGTGGGCGACGATTCTGGCGGCGATAGCGTCGGCGGCTTTCAGTGAGTCAGTTTTGATCTGGTTGGCGGCGCTGCGGTTGGCACCTTTCGCCATCGCATAGCTCCACATCGCCATGTTGCGCAACTCGGGCCACCCCTGGGCGGCGTCGCCTTGAACGGTCGGCTTCCACTTGGTGTAATTCGCGAGGAAGTAGTCGGTGAACTCCTTGTGCCCGGTGGTGCGGAAGAGCTCGGCGGCGGCCCAAAGTCGCTCGTCGGAGGGGTTGCTGTCTCCGTAGCCGCCGGTGCCGATGCCGGCGGGATTGCGGCCATAGTTGTTGTCCTTGTTCGCCTGCAGCCAGGTCCAGCCCTTCTCGGCGGCGGCGAGGCACTTGTTGGCGAAGGCACGATCGTAGTTGGGATAGAGCCGGGCTCCGATGGCGGCGACGGCGACCAGGTCGGCGGTTGCGGCGGTTACCTTGAAGGGAGCCTGGCCGTTGCCGATGATGAGGGTTGGCGACTTGTCCTCGTCGGGCATGATGAAGCCGGGGAAGTTGGCGGTTGTTTCCTTGTGCCACGCGCCGCCGTCGTCGTCCTGCATTTTCAGCATCCAATCGAGGTTCCAGCGGATTTCAGCGAGCATGTCCGGGGTTTTGCCGCCGGACTCCGGGAGGTCGAGGTTCAGGTTTTTCAGCTTCTTCTCGTTGAGCTCGTATGCCCAGAGAAGTGTGCCGGTGGTGATGCCGGAGTTCACGACGTACTTGCCAAAGTCGCCCGCGTCGTGCCATCCGCCGTGCATGTCCTTCGTGCCGGTCTTACCGCTGGATGCGTGGAATTGAGCGGGCGCCATGTGGCAGGCGTCGTAGTGGTACTGCGGAAAGTCGGGTGCGAGGCTGACGGCGGTGCCGCATCGCTGGCCGAGGAAGGAACGCATCGCGAGGCGGAAGGGATAAGCGAATATTTGCTCGCCGACGCGGAAGTCGAAGCTCTTGCCGACGCCTTCGACTTCGACTCGGTAGACGCCCGGCTCCTTTAGGGAGGAGAAATCGATCAGGCGCACGGTGTCTCCGGAGCTGGCATCCACTGTTGGCTCGCCGATTTTGGCGACGACCACGCTCCGATTGTCGAGCACTCGCCGGATGACCGCGTTGCCTGTCGCATCCGCCGTGAGCATTGCGAACTTGGATTCGGAAGGGAGATAGCCGACCTGGCAAACCTTGATCTGGTCGGAAGCTTGCATCGCTATGAGAAGGACCCCGGTGAGAAGAGTTAACGTCATGTTCTGTTCGCTGGTTGCATCAAAGACTACAAGGTTTAGTTGTGCGCCCTTTCATTCGCGGGGCTAAGGAGCGGATTCCCGGTGTAGTGGTCGCCGCGGCCAGCCCGAATGTGTGAGATCGCCCTTCGGACTAGGGCGATTTGGGCTTCAACTTCGGCAAGCTCGCTCTTCGCCGAGTGATGCTCGACGCCTAGTGCGCCCTGGTAACCGGCTTCCATGAGAATGGCGAGGGCCTCGTCGACCCGCTCGTAGCAGGTCTTCTGATCGATGTGGGTGTGGACGGCGATTGCGGCGAGGGCTCGGTCGTAGTCGCTAGGGCTCGTCCAGGTGTCCTTGCCCATGTGCAGGAGGATGCCGTAGTGCGGGGAGGCGACGGCGGCGTGCAGCTTCAGCATGTTGTCGGGATAGTTCGTCGCTCCCCAGTGGGTTTCGGGGCCGACTTTGAAGCCTGCCGAGCCTGCGTGGGAGGCGAAGTCTTTGAATGCCTGGGCGATGAAGTCGAACTGCTCGCTGGTCCACTCGCGCCCCTGCCCGCCAGTGTCAATCCGGACGGTTTTCGCCCCGAGGATTTCGGCGGCTTTGAGGTGGCGGTAGGCGAGGTCCTTGTGGCGAGATCTGACGTCCGCATCGTCTTCCCAGGGATGGCAGCCATCGGCGTGGTAGTTGACGCAAACCAGGTCCCGCTCGTCCATGGCTCTTCGGACTTTGCGCAGACGGTCTTGGTCGAGCTGGACTTCGACGTCGGGTCCCAGAAGGCCGTTCCAGATGTCGGCGGTGTCGAGATGGTATCGGTAGCGACATGCCTCCAGGTAGCCGAACACGTCCATCGTGCCGTCTGCAAGAGCGCCGTGGAAGGAGAAGGAGGCGATGCTGATCTTCATTCCAAGGCGTTGTACCCAAGGTCACGTTTAGCTCGCGCATG
>JBGGMI010000200.1:0-22354 GCA_041288075.1 Fimbriimonas sp. | reverse complement strand
TGCGGAGGAACCTCGCCCTTCCGTTCGACTTCGCGCATCAACGCTGCGCCACGATCCATATCGAATGCCGGTGCTGGTTCGTACTTGCGGGTTCCGTAGTCCATCAGGATGAAGAACATCAGCGGGAACCAGACGAATCCGATGATGCACCACAGCTTGATTAGCGTCGTTCCGAACTTTACGTGCATGAAGAAGCTGATAACCAGGAATGCCTTCGTCAGCGCAATCATCATGGCCAACAAGTTCGATATGAAGGTGCCGTTGATCGTCAATGGCCCCAGTGCGATGTCATGGAAGTGCCAGGCTTCTGCCGCATAGATCGTTAGAGCCATGAGCGCAAGCAGGGCCACCAGATTCTTCGCGTACATCGAGATCGGGAAGACGTGAGCCGAGTGATCGTGTCCTTTAGATGCCATGGTTTCTTACTTCGGAATGAGATAGAAAAGTGGGAAGAGGAAGATCCACACTAGGTCGACGAAGTGCCAGTAAAGGCCGACGAGCTCAGTGGGGATGTAATCATCGGTGACGATTCTCTTGCCCTTCTGCCACATCATCGCGAGGGCGCCTATGACGATGATGCCGATGATGACGTGAATGGCGTGCAAGCCAGTCATGAAGAAGTAAAGCGTGTAGAACAGCTCGGCAGCCCTGGGGCTCGCACCGTTCAAATGCTCAACGTTTGAGCCGAACCCGTGGCCCGGAACTAAGTGGTGCTCAAACTTTGCCGGCCACTCCTGAGTGAACTTGATCACCAAGAATCCGGTGGCCAGGAGGTTCGTCGTCATCAGCGTCGCGAACACCTTCTTGGCGTCCCGAAGCTGAGCGAAGTGGACTCCCAGAACCATCGTGAACGAGCTCAGCAGGAGGATAACGGTGTTGATACCGCCCCACTGAATGCTCAGCTCCTTATGCGCGGCATAGAAGTCCGGCTGGTAAGCCCATCGATACAGCACGTACGAGAGGAACAGGGCACCGAAGAACATCACCTCTGTGACCAGGAACGACCACATTCCGATGATGTAAGTCTCGTTCTGCTGCTCGATATCCTCGTATTGGTGGTGGACCGCCTCGTTATGGTGGTCGCCGCCGTGGTGTGTAATGGCCGCCATTATTCCTTACCGTCCTGGGTGATGTTGCCTTCCTTGTCTTGCAGCAGGTCTTGGCCCGGGTGATAGGTTTCGGCCGTGCCCTTCTCCTGCTCGTATTCGCTCGCCGGGTCGAAGTCGTAGACCTCGTCCAGAACGATCGGGGTTTCGATAAAGTTGGTCGTAGGTGGCGGCGAGGCCGTCTCCCACTCGAGGCCGTGCGCTCCCCATGGATTTGCCGGAGCCTTCGGTCCGCTATTAAGCGACTTGAAGAAGTAGATCGCGGGAATCAGCAGGCCGAGAGCGAGGAACGAGGCGCCAGCCGAAGACATGATGTGATACGGCTGATACTCCGGTGCGAAGTAGTAGTAGTGGTAGCGCCGCGGCATACCCATCCAGCCCATGATGAACTGCGGGAAGAAGGTGAGGTTGAAGCCGAGGAACACGATGAGCGCGTTCACTTTGGCGATCGTCTCCGGATACATGCGCCCGGTGATCTTCGGCCACCAGTAGTGCAGGCCACCCAGGAACGCGGTGATCGCGCCGCCGACCATGACGTAATGGAAGTGCGCCACGACGAAGTAGGTGTTCGTCAGGTGAACGTCGGTTCCGATGGATGCCAGGTAGAGGCCGGTCAGGCCGCCAACCGTGAAGAGGCCAAGGAAGCTGATCGCGTAGATCATCGGCGTCTGCAGACGAACGTGACCCTTGTAGATCGTCGTGGTCCAGTTAAAGACCTTGATCGCTGACGGCACCGCAACTAGGAAGCTGATCAGCGAGAAGACGATGCTCTGGTACATCGACTGGCTGGAGACGAACATGTGGTGGCCCCACACGATGAATCCGAGGCCGGCGATGGCGAGCGAGGAGAAGGCTACGAAGTGGTAGCCGAAAACTCGCTTGCGGGTGAAGTTGGCGATCAGCTCCGAGATCACGCCGAAGGACGGCAGGATCATGATGTAGACCGCTGGGTGGCTATAGAACCAGAACAGGTGCTGGAAGAGGACCGGGTCGCCACCAAGCTCTGGGTTGAAGATCGGCAGTCCGAAGCTGCGCTCGAAGACGAGCATCAGCAGCGTGATCGCGATGACGGGCGTTCCGAGGAGGATGACCACCGAGGTGGCGTACATCGACCACACGAAGAGCGGAAGCCGGAACCAGGTCATGCCCGGGGCACGCATCTTGTGGACAGTGACGATAAAGTTGATGGCCGTGGTGATCGAGGAGAAACCCGCGATAAAGGCCGCCGCGATCGTCATCGTCACCTGCGTGTTCGAGTACATGCTCGAATACGGCGGGTAGAACGTCCAGCCGGTGTCGACGCCGCCCGCGAGCATCGCGATGATCGCGGTGATTCCGCCGACTACGTAGAGGTACCAGCTGAGCAGGTTCAGCCTCGGGAAGGCGAGGTCTCTCGCGCCGACCATGATGGGTAGGCAGAAGTTTCCTAACGTCGCGGGAATCGCGGGCACCAGGAAGAAGAAGACCATGATGACGCCGTGCGCCGTGAAAATCTTGTTGTAGGTGTCCGATTCGAGGGTGTTGCCGGTGGGGCTCACCAACTCGTAACGAATCAGCGACGCCGCAACTCCGCCAAAGAAGAACATGACCGAGATCGAGACCAGATACAGCAGCGCGATGCGCTTGTGGTCTCCCGTAAGCAACCACGAGCTGATCGTGTGCGATACGTTCAGGTAGTTTTTCGGTTCCTTCTGCGGCTCCTGCAGCCCGCCTCCGATTGCCGTTTCAATGGCGCTCATTTAGCTCTTACCTTCCGTTTCATTAAACCTTTGCCAGTTGCTGGTGATCATGGGCCCTTCGGCGCCTCCTCTCGGATCGCTCCGACGGACGGTGCGGCGTTGCCTCGGGCTTCTGCCGAATTCGTAGGGACTCCTCCGCCGAGCTTGTTCGCGATCGAGCTCGAGTGGGTCTGCGGAACGCCGGCACCGATCACCCCGCCGTTCTTGATGAATGCGATCAGGTTCAGGACGTCGCGCTCGGCGATCTGCTTATCGTAGACGGGCATCGTGTCCTCATATCCCGCGGTGAGCACGTTGTGCGGGCGCAGGATGGACTCGCGGAGATACTCGTCGTCTGCAAGTCTCGTCGCGCCATTTGCCAGCGATCTTGGCTTGCCATAAATACCGGCAAGTGTTGGAGCTCGCTGATTGTTTTCGGCGCCGTGGCAGTTGTTGCAGGCGAGCTTGGCGAACGTTTGGGCTCCCGCTTGCTCCATGCTCATATTCATGGTCGATTCTCCGCCGTTGGCGTTCCATTCCGCCCATGAGCGTGGATCCATGACGACAACCTTGCCACCCATTTCTGAGTGCTGGGTTCCGCAGTACATGCCGCAGAAAAGATGGAATTCGCCGACCTGGGTGGGGATGAACCAAAGGCTGGTGTAACGGCCGGGAACCACGTGCATTTGAACCCGGAAAGCCGGGATGTAGAACGCGTGCAAGACATCCTGCGAGATCATGGTGATCTTCACGGGCTTTCCGAGCGGCACGTGTAGGGTGTTGTTCTCGCGCACGCCGTTGCGGTGTTGGACGTGCCACATCCACTGTTTGCCGATCACATAAATCTCGGTGGCTTCCTTCGGCGGGTTGCGCATGTCGATGAACAGCTTCGCACCGAAGTAGAACATGATCAGGCCGAGAATGAGCGGCACGATGGTCCAGGTGAGCTCCAGCGCCAGGTTCTCGTACATCGGACGGCTTCGGTCGACCTTCTTGCCCGCACGATACTTCAGGCTGAAGTAGACGACGAAGAACATCACGATCACGGTGAAGAACACCGTGAGGCCCGTGAGCGCGTAGAAGATCAGATCGTGCTCTTCTGCGAAGTTCGATGCCTGCGGAGGCGAATAGGGGAAGTTGCTGAAGTTCATATGCTTAGCGCTTTCGTCGCTCCTTTAGGCTCATGGTGAGGATCGCGCCACCGAGCGCGATGAGCGTCAGAACGCACGCGAGACGAATGACATTCTCGACGACGATCGTGTACTTGCCTGCCTTGTCAAAACGGACGCAGCCGAACATGAAGCTCTGATCGACTGCCCTGCCGACTTCATTCCGGGCGGCCATGGCGGTGTCAGCTTTCAGGACGCTGGTCGGAAATGTTGGTCCGACGATGTAGGTGGCAACTTGTCCTCCCGGTGTGAGGAACATGGAAGCCGTGGGGTGATTGATGATGTCCGTGCGGTGATCGTAGGAGAACTTGAAACCGACGGCGTTTGTTATTGCTCGCACGGATTCTTCGGTGCCCGTGAGCATGTGCCAGCCCTGCTCCGCAGTCGCGCGCCACTCGACGTTTTCTCCACGCCCCTTCGGGGGAGTGAGAAGGTTGAAAATCTCGACCTTCTTCGCCTGCGCGAGCTCGGGTGTCTCTTTGTGGTTGATGCTGAGCATGACCACATCCAAGTCTCTACCGGGTTTGAGACTGTCTGACTTGGTCGCCTTCGCCAACGTTTGAACGAGTCCATCTGCGATGTTCACGCACATGGTCTTGCAGGTGAAGAACATCGGTATTAGCAGCACCGGGCGACCCTGGAACACCTCGCCGAACTTGATCTCCTTCCCGCTCTCGTCCTTAAAGGGCACGTCCTTCGGCAGGTAGGCACCCAGATTCTGAGTGAGGCCCATTTGCTTGGTCAGCTTCGACTGGGTGTCCTGAGCCAGCCCGGTGAGCGCCAAGGCGAAAGCAACCAAGATCGCGATTGGTCTCCCTAAGCTTATGGCGTGCCTCCCGTTGTCGGTGCACGGCCAGTAGGTGCGGCTGTCGGTGGTTCAGAAATCGTCACATCTGGCTGGGTTGCTTGACGTCGAACGCCACTTGCCGGGCCTTGAGAGTTTTGCCAAGTTACATCCCTTGGCTCTCCGGGCGTCTTCGCCCCGCTCTCGACGACCATTTTCATAGCGGCGGCGATTGGAATGGTGAACGAGCCGTCTCGATTTCGCTTAGGCGCGCCACGAAGCGCTTCCTCTTCCTTCTGGCGCATCAGCATGATGTCGGTCTTTGCGCCGGTGTTCGATTGGAGGAGAGGCACCGTTGTGGCCAGGTCCGTCCTCTTCGAGGCGATCGCGTGCTCGTTGACGTTCTTGAGACCGGGGTTCATGAAGTAGAACACACCGCCGCCCAAAACGGCGCTGATGAGTGCGAACGCCAGGAACCACATCGTGGACTTCCAGATGGCAAGCGAATTGATATCGCGTATTTCGTAGCCCATCTCCGGATTCGGATCTTCGCGCTTCTCAATGTGCATGTGCCTTTGCCTCCTGTAGTCTCGTATCGTAAAGCGGCACCAGTGGCGCCTTGGTGCTCATCCAGGAGAAGATCGCCAGCCATGCGCCGCCTACTCCGATGAATGCGAGGATGTCGGTGACCAACCAGGAAGGATTGACCGGCCCCAGGTTCGCCCGCTCCGGAACGGAGGGAACGACGATGAGGAAGATGTTGATGATGGCCATGCAGAACATCCAGATCGCTATCTTTTTGAGTAGGGACGGAACCTTCTTCGTTCGCGGCGTGATCAGCGAGTAGAACGGGATGAAGAACATACCGACGATCAGGATGAAGCCGACGAAGGCCCAGTAGTTGCCTTCCATTCCGGGCGGATAGGTCGCGGAGCGAACCTTGTAGAAGGTGGTCGTTTCGGGGATGTTGCCGTTCCAGATGATGATGAACTGCGAGAGGGTCGTGTAACCCCAGAGCATCGTGAGCACGAACAGCATGTTGCCCAAATCTTTCGTGAGATAGGGCGAGACGATGCTTCGGTAGGGCTCTTTCTCTGCGTTGTGGCAGACGATGGCGGTGACCAGAGCCAGCGCGCCATAGCCTGAGCCGACAATGAGCCATGCGCCGTACATCGTGCTGTACCAGTGCGGGTTCATGGACATCACCCAGTCGAGGAGGGCGAAGGTGACGGTGAGGAAGAACATGACCAGTCCGGCCGCTCCGCCAGAGCCACGTCGGGCCTCGTGGCGGAAATCCTTTGACTCATCCTGCGCAATGGTCGATCGGCGCATGATAAGCGCCCAGACGATCCAGATAATGAAGTAGAAGGCAATCCTGCCAAGCCAGAACGTCTCGTTCAGATAACCCTGCTTGTGCTGCAGGATGGGGTCCTTCTGAACCTCGTCGAGATGCATCCACTCGTACAACTCGTGTCCGCCGCCGAAAGCGATGGGCAAGAAGAGCGCAGCCATTAGCAATAGGGACTGCCATCCGCCGCCGGACTCGAATAGCCGCAGAACGGAGACCGACCAGCTTCCCCGCGTCGCGTGGTGGAGCAACGAGAGCCCGAAGCAGCCGAGGGTGATGCTCATCCAGAACACGAACCCGAAGATGTAGCTGCCCCAGAGATGATGCTTATCCGCACCGCTGAGGACGACGAGGCCCGCAAGTCCGATAACCGCTAGAAAAACTCCTACCGGCCATAGCTTGCTGAGGTCGACTCTCTTGTCCGTGGACTGTGTTTCCATGGTTGCCATTTAGTGTTCGGCCCCTCCTTCTGGTTCCGCCCCGTGTTCCGGAGCAGGAGGCGGGGGTGCCAGGGACGGCGCACGAGCGGCTTGCGCTTCGGTGGCGTTCTGGCTAAGCTGCAGGGCGCGAATGTAGGCGACGATCGCCCATCGGTCCTGTGGCTCGACTCGCGCGGCGTACGAGAACATCGTTCCGTAGCCGTTCGTGATCACATCATAGAAGTGGCCAGCAGGCATTTTGCGCAGACGATCCGTGTGATAGTTGCCAACGGGCCGTCGGAGCTCGAAGCCTCGGTTGGCTATCATTCCATCGCCATTGCCTAGCCGGCCGTGGCAGGGCGAGCAGTAGACGTCGAATCGCTCCTGTCCTCTCTCCAGCAGTGCCTGGTTGACTTCGACCGGAATATCTTTCAGCCACTTACCGTTCGCCGCACCCGTGAAGTAACCCTCGTCCAGCCTCAGGTGGTCGCGAGGGATCGTGCCGGGGACCAGCGGGCGGTTCGCCATGCCGTCGGCAAAGAATTCGCTCCGTCGCTGCGGCTCCTGCTTCGGCTGAGCCCACATGTCCGTGTGGCATCCGCCCAGAACCAGGAGGCTCACTGAGGCTGCCAAAAAGACGCCAGGTCGCCGCAGTCTAAAACTCATTCAGCCACCTCGGTCACATTCAGCGGATTCAATCCTTCCATAAACTCTTTCGTTCTTCGTGAGTCGTACCGCTTGTCGGTCGCTCCGATCTCCAGGAAGAACCTATCCTGGCTGGCCCGTTCGAAGCCCGGCGTGTTGAAGATCGAGTGGTACGGCTGCGGGAGCTTGTTCATCGCGAGCATCCCGAAGACGGCGGTAAGCGCGGAGAACAGGATGGTGCACTCGAACATGACCGGGAAGAATGCGGGCAGCGAGTTCAGCGGCCTTCCGCCAACGTTCAGCGGATAATCGACGACCGCCGTATACCACTGAAGGGAGTAGCCAAAGAACGCGCCGATCATGCCGCCCGTGAAAATGAACCAGGGCACCCGTGCATCCCGAAAGCCCATCGCCTCCGAAAGGCCATGGATCGGGAACGGCGTATAGCAGTCGATGTCCTTGAATCCGGCATCGCGCGCGGCTTCCGCAGCGGCAAGCAGCTCGTCGGCCGTCTCGAACTCCGCGACCATGGCGAAGATGCCCGGTCCCTCGTCGTGTCCGTGCCCGTGGCTCATCGCACGCCTCCCAAAGCCTCGTCTGGCCCAACCGCATCCGTGGTGGTTTGCGGGCCTCCGCCTTTAAGCTTGTAAAGCAGGTCCTTCATTTCGAAAATGTTGATAATCGGCATGAACCGTATGAAGAGGAGCATCAGGAACATGAAGAACCCGATCGTGCCTCCGAACATGAGGAAGTCCCAAATGGTTGGGTAGTACATCTTGTTGGCGCTCGGCAGATAGTTCGCCGTGAGCGACATCGGAATGATCACGAAGCGCTCGAGCCACATGCCGACGCTGACGAACTGGCACACGATCCAGACCGTGACCAGGTGTTGGCGCGCCTTCGGGAACCAGAAGATTTGCGGCGCGATGATGTTGCAGACGATCAGCAGGTAGTAAGCCCAGGCGTAAGGGCCGGTAAAGCGGCGGTACATCGTCATGTCCCACTCATAGGGGTTGGCGCTGTACCAGCCGAAGAACGCTTCCAAAACGTAGCCGTAAGCGACGATCAAGCCCGTGGCGAGGGTGATCTTCGCCATCCAGTCGATGTGCCGCATCGTGATCAGGTCGCGCAGGCCGTAGTAGGCGCGCACCGGGATCGCGAAAGTAAGCACCATCGCGAAGCCGGCGAAGACGGCACCTGCGACGAAGTAGGGCGGGAAGACCGTGACGTTCCAACCAGGTACCACTGAGACGGCGAAGTCGAGGGACACGATGGAGTGGACAGAAAGAACCAGCGGAGTCGATAGACCCGCGAGGATCAGATAAGCCTGCTCGTAACGGTGCCAATGCCTCTGGCTCCCACGCCAGCCAAGGCTGACGATGGCAAGGATGACTCGGCCGATCTTGTTCTTCGACTTGTCCCTCAGAGTCGCAAAGTCCGGCACGAGGCCGATGAACCAGAAGAGAAGTGAAACCGTGAAGTAGGTGGAGACCGCGAACACGTCCCACATCAGCGGCGAGCGGAACTGCGGCCAGACACCTAGCTGGTTCGGTACGGGGAAGAGCCAGTAGATGGCGACCCACGGACGCCCGGTGTGCAGGATCGGGAACAGCGCGGCGCACATGACCGCGAAGATCGTCATGGCCTCCGAGAAGCGGTTGATGGAGTTGCGCCATTGCTGCCTTAAGAGGAGCAGAATGGCGGAGATCAGCGTTCCCGCGTGGCCGATACCAATCCACCAAACGAAATTGACGATGTCGAAGGCCCAGGCGACCGGCTGGTTATTGCCCCAGATGCCGATGCCCCGATAAAGCAGCCAGGTGATGGCGACGCCCAAGATGCCGGTCCCCATCACGCCGATCGTAAAGAAGATCCACCAGGAACTCTTGTGACGCTTTTGGTTAAGAACCAGCGAGCCGATGGCTTCATCCAACGTCACGTTGGTCTGGCGACCCGTGATCATGGCATCGTTTAGCGGCTCGGGTTTCCCCTTGAAGAGCTCCTTGTATCTTTCGATTGGGTTCTTAGTCGCCATGGCTTAGTGAGCGGCCTCCGCAGTCTGTGCAGGCTCGATGGCCGGATTTGGATTCCTGAGCTTCGCGAGATGCGAGGTCCTCGGACGCGTTTGCAGCTCCTCGAGCAGCAGATACGCTCTTGGATCCTTCCGCAGCTTAGTGACCCTTGCCGCCGGATCGGTCTGGTCGCCGAACACGATCGTCTGGGTCGGACACGCCTGCTGGCAAGCGGTGACGATCTCGCCATCCTTGATCCTGCGGTTCGCCTTCTTCGCCTCGATCCTCGCGTTGTTGATGCGCTGCACGCAGTACGTGCACTTCTCCATGACGCCACGGCCGCGAACCGTCACGTCCGGGTTGTTGAGCATCTTCAGGAGCGGTCGACGGTTCTTTTCGGTTACGCCGACGGCGGCCTCCGGATTCTTCTGTTGCTGGTCCAGGTTTGCCCACGTCGCGAACTGGCGTTGATTGTCGCTGAAGTTCAGATAGTTGAACCGACGCACCTTGTAGGGGCAGTTGTTGGAGCAGTACCGCGTGCCGACGCAGCGGTTGTAAATCATCTGGTTCAGGCCTTCCTGGCTGTGAACCGTGGCTGCGACGGGGCAAACCGGCTCGCAAGGCGCCTTTTCGCAGTGGACGCAGGTGACGGGCTGCCAGTTGATGGTGGGGTTGTCCCCTGAGCCGCTGTAGTATCGGTCGATTCGAATCCAGTGCATCTCGCGGTGCCGCCCGACCTGCACCTTGCCGACGACCGGAATGTTGTTTTCCGATTGGCAGGCGGTGACACAGGCGTTGCAGCCGATGCAGGTGTTCAGGTCGATCGTCATCGCCCACTGCTCGCCTTTCCAATCGAAAATCTCTTCGGGGAACAGGTTGTTCTCGCGAATCTCCTTGCTGATCTCCGCCCGCTTCTCCACTTCTTCGTTGATGTGCTCGTTGAAGAAGTCGAGCTTGTAGTCGAGGATCACTTCGCGGTGGTCGCCGGGGAACTGCGGAACGACGGAGCCTTCCAGTCCTGGCGGTCGCTTGGCCGCCTCAATTGGCTGGTGAGTCTGCGTCGTAGCGAGGTTCATTTCAGTGCCGACCTTCTCGATCGTCACGCCGTCACTGAAGAATGGAGCGTCGGCACGGCGCAGCAGATAGGCATTGAATCCTCCTCCATGATCGCCCTGCACGGTGGCGATGACGCCGCCCCTAGTCCTTCCGTAGCCCAGATGAACCGTCAGACACTGTCTCGGCTGGCCAGGCAGAACGAAGACGCCAGCCTCGACGGTCGTGCCCTTGTAGGTGATGCGAACGACGTCATCGATGTGCAGCCCCATCTCCGTGGCATCGGCGGGTCCGATGATCGCAGTGTTGTCCCAAGTGAGCTTCGTGAGGGGCTTGGGCAGCTCTTGCAGCCAGCCATTGTTCGCAAAGCGGCCGTCGTAGATGGTGGGATCGGCACGGAAGGTGATTTCCCATCCGCTCGTCTCTGTCGGTGCGGGCAGAGTGGCGAAGCTGACTGCAGGAGTGCCGGAAAACTCGACGACCGGCTTCTTCAGCACGCCATCGTGCACGAACTGCCGCCAGGACTTTTCGAAGTTCCCCCCGCCTAGCCCGTTGCGCCGCCAGTAATCGCGGACGATGTCGTAAGATCCGCGCGGCTTTCGATTGAGCAAGGAGAAAAGCTCGGCAACCGATCTGCCCTCGTATAGTGGCGCAATTACCGGCTGGATCATGCTCACCGATCCATCGTGTCCAAGCCCATCGCCCCACTCTTCTAGGAAGTGCGTCGCGGGAAGCACCCAACTGCAGAGCTGGCTTGTCTCATTCTCGTACAGCGTGTGGTGGATCTTGTACTTGGCCTTTTTCAGGCTCTCAGCAAACTGGTATTCCGCCGGTGCGTCGTACAGGGGGTTTCCGCCGATAATAAACAGCAGCTCGACCGTGCCAGCCTGAAGATCGTCCAGCAGCGGTAGTAGATCGCCGGCTCTGGTCGCGGCAGCATTAACAGGCTCGACAAATCGGACAGACCGGCCAATGGCTCCCAAAGACTGATTGATTGCATGGACGAGGGCATGCACGTGCGGAGGCTGGAAGTCACCGCAAACCACAACGCCCTTGTTTGCGCGCAGATCTTCCACCATCGCTGCGAAGTGCTCGGCAGGAATCGTGTTGGTGCTGCTCGCCTGAACCGGCAATCCGAGCGCTGCGGCCAGGTTGAGGGCGATTCCGTAAATCTGAGCCGACTTCACAGGCCAGCGATGATCCGCCATAGCACCGCAGAGAGTAGGGGTGCTTTCGATGGCGTACAGGCGATTCATGTCGCCCCGGTCTCCCACCACTCTCCTGCCTTCCGCGAATTCACGCGCATACCGAAGGCTGCCGGGCATGCTCGCAGCAGACATGAAGTCCGCGTCTAGCGTAAGGATCGCCTTCGTCTTTTCCTTGCTGAAGTCGTAAATGGGTTCAAGCGCACGGCCAAATGCCGCCTTAGCTCCGGCATAAACGCCGCCGCGGCCGACCGGCTCATAAGAGTGCCAGCGTGCCTGCGGATACGTCTTTAGGAAGTTCTCGATCTGCTCGATCGTGGATGGAGAGGAAATCGCTCCAGTAAGGATCCGGACGCCTGCGCCACCAATGCTGTTCTGCAATTCGAGTTGTACGCCGATCCTCTCGGTGAAGAGGTCCCACGTGCTGATGTCGTCCTTCTCCGTCACCACGCTGGTGCGATCGGGATCGTAGAGATTGAGGATTTCGGCTTGCGAAAGAGAGTCGAGCGCGCCAAGCGAGCTGCCGTGCTCCGGATTTCCTTCTAGGCGAGTCGGTCGGCCCTCGTGTTGCTCAACAAGTACGCCGGTCGCATAGCCGCCCAGCATCATGGACGAGGCGTAGAAAAGCGGCATTCCCGGCACAAGCTCTTCGGGAGCCTTGACGTAAGGCACCAGCTTTTCTTGCGGCATGAAAACGCTGCGACAGCCACTCAGACCCGCGAGAGCCATCGACGCGCCCATGAATTTCAGCATGTCGCGGCGATTGATTTGGGCCAGGGACGATCGGTTCGGAAACTCGTCGTCCATGAACCGCTGCATCTGCGGAGAATCTGAAAGCTCTTCGAGGCTGCGCCAATACTGCTTGCCTGTTTTGCCCGCGAGGCTCGCCTTCAGTTCGGTTTGCAAATCGGCTGAAAGCGATGGTGCTACTGCCGAGCTTTCACTCAACAATTCCGAGCCAAGCGCGGTATCTCCGTGCCCCTCGTCCCGATGTCCGTGATCGTGTACTTCCATGCTTCTCTTCAGTTACTAGCGGTGGCAAATATTGCAGTCGGCGAGCTGCTGGACCTTTATGCCGAGGCGCTCGACCATTTCCTTACCGTGCTCCCGATCCTCCGTGAGGTTGGAGCCCTCGAACTTGCCTCGAATTCTTTCTTGATCCGACTTCTCCATTCCCTTCGTTCCGTGCGTCTGATAGCGCCAGTAGAGATCGAACACTTGCTTGCGTGGGTCGACATCCGCTTTAACGTCGCCCAAATAGCGCTCGGGCGCCCTATGGCACTGAAGGCACCACGCCATCTGGAACGCGTTTCCCTTCCAGGTGATGTTCATGTTCTGCACAGGGCCGTGGCAAGTGTTGCAGTTGATGCCTCGGGCAACGTGAATGCTGTGGTTGAAGAACACGAACTGGGGAATCGAATTGACCAGATTCCACTCGATAGGCCGGTTCGTCTCAAAACTCTGCCTCACGGGCTCCAAGAGCGGGCTGTTCGTCCAAATCTGCGAGTGGCACGACATGCAGGTCTCAGTCGAAGGCAGTCCCGCAAAAGCCGACTTCTCGACCGCGGTGTGGCAATAGCGGCAGTCGATGCCGAGCTCCGTTACATGGTGCTGATGGCTGAACGGGATCGGCTGGTTGATCTGCACGTCCACCTTCGTGTTTGCGGGCGATCGGGAAAGACCCGCAAGCGCCAGCCATACGGAGGGAACTCCGAGACCGATGCCGAGCAGGGCCACCTTTGTGATCGAGTTTGAGCTTGGCTTAAATATCTGGGCCATTAACTGATGTCCTCACGGGCTGCAACCCCCGAGTTTTCTTCTGCGTAGCCAACGTGTGCAGCATTGACGATTCCTTGTCGTGCCTGACGATGCGGCGCGGATTTTACCGGCTCATTGGCCGCCGTGGCTGCCCTCCCCCCCATCACGACCGTTCGATCCACCGCGAACATCAAAAAGAGGATCGCGAGATAGAGCATCGAGTAGTGAAAGAGCCTGCTCGCCTGCGGACGGTCGATATGGTTGTAAAGCTTCACGCAGAAGTAGAGCAGGATGACGTTAAGAATCAGCGCCGTACCTACATAAATCCAACCCACTTGCGGCAGCAGGAAGGGCATAAGCGTGACGATAAAGGTGAGCACTCCGTAGGCGGTGATCTGCGTAACCGTGTTGCGATCTCCCTTTACCACGGGCAGCATCGGCACGCCCGCCGCCGCATACTCGTCCTTCAAAAGGAGGGCAAGCGCCCAAAAATGGACAGGTGTCCACACAAAAATAATTGCAAAAAGATACAGGCTGAGCGCGGGAAGATCGTTCGTGACCGCTGCCCAACCGACAAGCGGCGGAAATGCGCCAGCGGCTCCGCCGATGACGATGTTGTGCCACGTGCGCCGCTTGAGCAGCATGGTGTACACGATCACATAGAACACCAGGCCGCTAAATGCCATGACTGCGGAAAGTAGATTTGCCCCGAAGGTCAAGATCGCGAAAGAGCCCACCGCAAGCGTAAACGCGAACATGAGCGCGTGGGGCGAGGAGATGGATTGGGTTACCGTCGGTCGTGAGGCCGTGCGTTTCATCGAGAGATCGATGTCCCTGTCGATCACCATGTTGATCGCATTCGCGGCCCCGGCACTCATATAGCCGCCGACTGCCACTGCCAGGAATAGCCATGTCCCTGGCCACTCGCCCTTAGCGGCGACCGCAGCCGTCAGCGTGGTGAAGAGCAAAAGGCTGATCACCCTCGGCTTGGTGAGCGCAAAGTAGGCACTCGCAAGCGCCCTGCCCTTGAGCGGTTCGAAGTGAGGAGTGCCCACCGGAGCAGGCCTTTGCTCGACCTTCTCGATACCGGGCACCATCGAATAGGCACCAACCGCTACCAGCGCAATCATGTTGATGTCTGCCAGCACGAGGTGCGCCATCTGAATCGGGATGGGTGCCTTGAAGAAAATGTTCATCGCGCCGAGCGCGAGTTGCACGCCGTACACGCCCACCATCCACCGCACCGAACGCCTAACGTTCTCGTCCGGCCGAAGGTGCTGGATCAGACCGCCCGCTAGAAGCAAGTAAAGTCCGACCGCGAGCGCGAGAAGCGGGTGCAGAGGCTGCAGTCGGACCATCCAGTGCGTCGCCGGGCTCAGAGCGGCCTGGATGACATCGTCGACCGGCTTGAGCTGATGGCCCAGAGCGGAGACCGCGCCACTGACCGCCAAGAAGGAAATCCCGAGTGCGCCGATAGCCAATATCCACGCTACCGGCCCCTGGCCGCGCAATTTGGGAGCGGCGGGAAGCACCGCCGCGAGGGCGGCCACAATCACAAAGCTGAGAAGAAGGAACGTGCTCAGCACGTGGAACGACATGACGATCGCTCGTGCGGCGCTGTCGTCCGTCGTCACCCAACCGAACTTCACCAGAAGAGCGCCGATCAGGCCCTCGACGATCGTCATGACGAGAACACCGTAGCTCGCTCTGCGAACAAGGCTGCCCTTAGGGAACTCGCGCACCGCCCACACGACCATCACCACCGCAAGCACTCCGAGAAACTCGGTCATGTAGCGATGAGAAGACTCGACGATCTTCGCGATCGGGCCCATCAGCGGCGTGGATTCTCCATCGCAGAGGGGCCAGTGGCTGCCACAGCCGTCGCCGCTCTTCGAGGCTCGAACATAGACGCCCCAGGCAACGGCTGCTAAGGTGTAGAGCAGCACGAACCAGGCGTACTTTGCGAACCTATTAAGAGACATCAGCTCGTCCCCTGAGCGGCGGTTAGATTTCAGTCCTGCGTGAACTTTCTGAAACTATTGAAACTTTATCCTCCCGCCGTTCGGGATTACGAAGAATTAAACCCTACCGGACGAAAAATCTCTGGCGCAAAACGCCTCTCGCAGCCAAAGTGTCGTCACATTTGAGCCTTGCTGCAGAAAAAGAGGACATAAAATCACTCGAATTTGCTGACTCAACCGCAATAAACTATCCCCCGCGCATCAAAACGGAACTTACACTCTTGTATTGCTATGCTCGCTCTCAGCCTCGTTGCCGCATGTTCCATCGCGTTGCAAGGTGGACAAACGCCTTCTGCTGTCGCCTCTTCCTCGCCCGTTTCGCTCACCACCTACATCCTAAAGGTGTCTGACGAATCGAAGTCGCTCTTCCGCCTACTTGGAGCCACTGCACCGGTTGCCAAATACGTGCTTCGAAGCGATTCAACCTTCCTCTTCGAGCGCGTGCAGAAGGACGAGCGCGTCACAACAGAAGGAACTTTCAGTGTAAGCGAGAAGGACGTGGTCTTTGCCATCACCGGCACAACCAACGCGATGCGCGCGCAAATGGCCGACGACCGCCTCATCGTCGACGGGCTCACCTATCTCAAGGTCACCGACAACATCACCGGCCTCTGGGTGCGCCAATCCCCTGCCGGACCGGACCGGAGCCTGCGATTCCGCTTTAATGACAAGGGCCGTTTCTGGTTCCAGCAGGGAGATCCTAAGCCGAAGGACGGCAGCACGCCAATCGGATCGGAGGGCGTCTACCGCGTCGAGGGAGATACGATTGTGCTCACGTACCTGAAGATCGACAACGAGGACGCCCCCGCCACCATGCCCTCTGGCAAGCTAACGCTGGCCGGTGATCGATCCTATTTCATCGGCGCGAGCAATCAGCGATACGAAAAAGTTGTCGAGTAGCGAAAAACGCAACTGCACACGGAACAAATTTTGTGCAGTATTGCGTAATGCGCTGCAATGGCATTGGTTGAGACTCAGCGCAGCACGCGCGACCTGATTCTAGACGCGACCGACCGGCTCATGGCCCGGTACGGCTTCCGCAAGACGACCGTCGAAGACGTGGCCCGTGAAGCGGCTGTCGCACGGCGCACGATCTACACCTACTTCGCTTCGAAGGAAGAGCTCGGCCTCGCGTCCATCGCAAGAGTCGTCGAAGGGGCAATCGACCAGATCGAGCAGATCTCAAGCTCCGATCAGCAGCCTCCCGCGAAGCTCCGCGCCATGCTCATTCGGCGCGTCATGGATCGCATTTACGCCGTTCAGGACTATCACCACAGCCTGGACGAGTTGTTCCAAGTCGTACGCCCAACCTATATGGCCCGCCGAAAGGCCTTCTTTCGCCGAGAAAGAGAGCTGATCGAAAACGTTCTCAACGAGGGAATCGCCTCCCGCGTATTCCAGATGAGCGATCCGCACCAGACCGCCCAAAGCCTTCTCTTGGCAACAAACGCTTTCCTTCCCTACAGCTTGAGTGTCCGCGAGCTCGGCCGCCCCGAAGAAATTGAGGCCCGACTCGAGGCGCTCGTCGACATTCTAATCCGCGGTGTCTCTTGCCGCTAACAAGAAAGATGAAACTCTATAGCCTAACTCTGCTTCCCATCGCAGCCTTCGCCCTCCTCGCTTCGCGTGCCGACGTCGAACCGCTGAGCAAAGAATTCAAAACTCAGACCGTCGACGCGCTCGTCACCGCCATGAAAGAAGACTACGTCTTCCCCGATATCGCCGACAAAGTAGATTCAAACCTACACGAAAGGCTCAAGAAAGGCGACTACGACTCAGTTGAAAAGGGTGCCGATTTTGCCAAGCTGCTCTCCGAACACATGAACGCCATCTGCAAAGACGCGCACCTCAATGTCCGCTTCAGCAAGGACCCGCTGCCCATCAGAGCGGAGCGAAAAGAGCCGTCGAAAGAAGAGATCGCCGCGATGGAAAGACGCATGCGCCTCATGAACGGCGGCATCTCAGGCGCCGAGCGGTTCATCGGCAACGTCGGCTACATCGACACCACCAACTTCATGGACATCAGCTTCGCGAAGAAGCCAATCGCAGCCGCCATGCAACTCGTCGAGAACACGGATGCCCTAATCATCGACATGCGCTACAACGGCGGCGGCTCACCCGAGACCGTCCAGTTCTTCTGCAGCTACCTTTTCGACGAAAAGCCCGTGCACCTAAACACCCTTGAGTTTCGAGGCGGAACCAAAGAGGAGTTCTGGACCCTAAAGGAGCTTCCCGGCCAGCGTTATGTGAGTAAAGAAGTGTACGTGCTCTGCAGCAAGCGCACCGGCTCAGCCGCAGAGGAGTTCTGCTACAACCTCAAGAACCTCAAGCGAGTCACGCTGATCGGCGAGAGCACATGGGGAGGAGCGAACCCTGGCGGAGTCGAACGACTGAACGACCACTTCCAAGTCTTCATTCCCAACGGCCGAGCTGTGAACCCGTACACAAAGACGAACTGGGAGGGCACCGGCGTCGAGCCAGACATCAAGATCGCGCCCGCCGACGCACTGAAAACGGCTCATACAATGGCGATCAAGAAACTGTTAGAAGCTGCAACCTCCCCACAAGAGAAGCAGCGCCTAACTCAGGCTCTAGAACTTGCCGAAAAGGGTGAGCGGAAGTAGCCTACGCGGCAAGCAGATCCTGAAAGCCTGAATTCCTACGGAGGAACGCAGCGACAACGGGGCAGAGCGGACGCACTTTAAGTCCGCTCTGCCTCACGTGCTCCATCGCTCGGCGTAGCAGCACACTGCTCAGGTTCTTACCGCGATGCGCGGGCTGAATTTCGATATAGGGCATCAGCAATGTGTCCCCGCTGCCAGAAGCTGCCAGGTACCCAATCGTGGCTCCCTCTTGGCGAAGCTCGTAACGTTCACGTTCAGGCAGGTGAACGACCTCATAGTTCGTGCTCATCCATGTTGGACGATGGGGCCGGCTAAACCGGCTGAACCGCTTTCGCGTAAACGGACTCGAATCTCGTCGCCATCTCACCCAACGTGAACTTCTGCTCGACGATGTGCCGCCCCATGCGTCCCATCTCGTCGCATTCTTCCTGGTTGTCGAGAAGGTAGCTCACGGCTTCCGCGATCTGATCGGGTCGCAGGTCGACGAGGAGGCCGGTTTGCTTGTGTCTGACGACTTCCGGCAAGGCACCGACTCTCGTAGCAACCACGGCCTTGGAACGAGCCATGGCCTCGATGGCGGCCACTCCGAAGGTCTCCATCTTGCTGGGTAGGGTGCTAAAGGCAAAGGAGTCGAGCATGCGGGGGATGTCGTGGCGCACGCCGGTAAAGGTCACGCGGTCGGCTAATCCGGTCTCTGCAATCGCATCGTTGACCTGTGGCTGATAGACCTCTTCGACCTTGCCAACGAAAACCACGTGCGCGTCCGGATGTTGCTGGCGGACCTGTTTCATTGCGCGGATGAGTTCGACTTGCCCCTTGTCCTCGCAAACCTTGCCGACGAGCCCAATGAGGCGGCGGCTCTGGTCTATGCCAAGTTCGGCTTTCACTTCGGCTGGCGAGGTTGGCTCGAAATCCACGAAGTCAGTGCCGTTGTAGATCGTCTCGATAAACCGCTCAGGCACTCCACGTCCGTGCAGCATGCCCCGAACGAAATTGCTCACCGCCACGAGCTTGTTCTTCCGCCGCGCCAACCGCTTGTAAATCTGGTCGTTATTGGCAATATGCACGCTTGTTACGATCGGGACGCCCGTGACGACGCCCAACGCGTGGCCAATGTAGGCGGCTCGTGTCAAGTGAGTGTGGACCACATCGATCTTGTTGGCCCGCACGGTTTTGATGAGGTAACCCATCGTGCGATACCAGCCGATGCCTTTCATGTAGCTGTCGTGGACGTGGATATCCTCTTCTTCGAGGATGGTGTGAAGCCAGCCGGGGCCGGGGGTCACTGCCTGGACATGGTGCCCACGCTGCTTGAGGCTGCGGGCCAAAGAGAACACGTGGCGTTCAGCGCCGGATGTCGCGCTGCTCGAACACATTTGTAGAATGCGCAGAGGCCTCTGCTCGCTCAAATTATCTCCATCCGGCGCATAAGATTACCCTTTTGCTGAACCTATAGAGTCGCTAAGAACTCGCCTGAATACACCTGCTCCGCTTTTCCCTCGACCGTGATGGGAGCGTGCCAGCTATCCATAGAGACGTAGAGGAGGCCGCCAGGATTCTCGACTTGCACTCGGCCGCCCTTTTGTTTCTGCCTGAGGTAGTCGGCGGCAGCCGCGGCGCTTCCGGTGCCGCAGCCCAGGGTCTCCCCCACGCCGCGCTCCCAGATGCGGATTTTGAGCTTCATCGGCTCGACTTCTTGACGCCAGATGACACTGGTCCGCTTCGGATACTGCTCCGCGACTTCTACTTTCGCGCTGACGGACTTGAAAGAGTCGTCGTCTGGAAGGGCATAGGTTCCGATCACGACATGGGTGCTGCCGGTGGTGAGGGCGCTTCCGAAGAGGCTCATCGGCATGCCGGAGTCCATTCCGCTCCAGACGGTCTGATTGAAGAGTTCGCCGAAGCCGGTGTGGGGGACTTTCGCGGGATCGTAGTCGGCGGAGCCGATGATCGTGGCGATGCCATCGTCGCTTATTGTCGTGGGGACCTTTTGGTCCAGGTGGCGGATTGTGCAGACCTTGCCGATCCAGCCTTGGAGGTGGGCGTGCCACGCGGCGCAGCGGAGGCCGTTGCCGCAGAAATCCTCGGTGCCGTCTGGGTTGAACATGCGGAGGCGGAGGTCACCTTCTTCCATTCCGGCTGCCAGTAGGCCGTCTCCGCCGACGCCGGTGTGGCGGTCGCTCGTCTGGATGGCGAGGCTGGTGTAGAGAAAGTCCTCGCTGGCTCCAGAGCTGATGGCCAAAGCCTTCACATCGTCAAGATGGATCAACGGGAAGTCATTCCCGACCGACTGGACCTTCCAAAACTTGAGCGGCGTTGGCACGTGTCTATTCTGACCTGACGCCTCCCCGTCCGAGCGAGACTCTATCTATACTGGCGTTATGCTTTGGCTCGCCGCTACTCTTGCTCTCGCTCCGTCTCTCAACGCCCCTGCTCCAAAAGCTGATCACATGCAGTGGTGGCGGGAGGCTCGGTTTGGAATGTTTATCCACTGGGGGCTCTATGCGGTGCCGGCGGGGGTCTGGAATGGGAAGAACGTTCCCGGCGCGGCGGAGTGGCTGATGAACACTGCAAAGGTGACGCCGGAGGAGTATGCGCCGCTTCAGAAGCAGTTCAACCCGGTGAACTTCGACGCTCGTGCCTGGGTAAGGACTGCAAAAGCGGCCGGGATGAAGTACATCGTCATCACCTCCAAGCACCACGATGGATTTGCGCTGTGGCACACGAAGCAGACCAACTGGAGCATCGAGTACACACCTTTCAAGCGGGATGTATTGAAGGAACTGGCGGTGGCGGCGAAGGCCGAGGGGATCCGGCTTTGCTTCTATCACTCCATCATGGACTGGACCCATCCGGACTACCTGCCGCGGCGGGAGTGGGACAAGCGGGATGCCTCGAAAGCGAACTTCGACCGGTACGTGGCGTTCATGAAGGCACAGCTCAAAGAGCTGGTCGGTGGCGATTACGGAGACGTTGGAATCCTGTGGTTCGATGGAGAATGGGAGGGGACCTGGACTCACGAGTGTGGTGCGGATTTGTACAAGTTCGTTCGTTCGCTGGATAAAGACATCATCATCAATAATCGCGTGGACAAGGGCCGCAGCGGGATGGCGGGGCTGACGCAAGGGGACCACTACGGGGACTACGGAACGCCTGAGCAGGAGATTCCAGCGAACGGGATTCCGGGCACGGACTGGGAGTCTTGCATGACGATGAACAACACCTGGGGCTTTCATCAGAACGACCACGATTGGAAGTCGACCCAGACGCTGCTGCAGAACCTGATCGACTGTGCGTCGAAGGGGGGCAACTATCTGCTGAACGTAGGCCCGAACAGGCTTGGCGAGATTCCGGCACCGAGCGTCGAAAGACTGCTCGGCGTGGGCAGGTGGCTTCAAAAGAATGGGGAGTCGATCTATGGGACCACGGCTGGACCGTTCCCACGTCCGATCCACTGGGGTCGTGTGACGCAGCGACCAGGAAAGCTGTACGTGCACGTGTTCGATTCGGGCCTCGCCTACGCAGACCTGCCCGGGCTGCAGGCGAATATCGTGTCGGCCAGATCGCTGGACGGCTCCGCACCTCCCGTGGTGGTTCGATCGGACCCAGGGTACAGGCTGGAGCTTCCCGCGAGGAGCGCTGCCGAAATGGTGCACGTCTATGTTCTCGATGTCCGCGGACCTGTAAAGGTGGTGCCGGTACCGATTCGGCCGATGGTGGGCGGGACAGTGGCGCTTACGGCTTCGGATGCGGCGGTTACCGGCGGAGCGGGCTATGAGGGCGGCGAGAAGCAGGCGATCGGGTTCTGGACCAATGTGAAGGACACCGTTAGCTGGAGCTTCGAGGCTCCGGCGGGCACTTACAAGGTGGAGATCGAATATGCCGTGGAGCCTGCGAGCGCCGGGTCAACGTTCCAGGTGGCGGTTGATCAGGCGAAGGTGCAGGGAACGGCGGCGGCGACTGGGGGCTGGTCGAGCTTTCGCACGCTGAATCTTGGGTCGATCGTGGTTTCTTCGAGCGGACTGCACAAGCTGACGGTAAGTGCTCTTACGATGCCGAAGGGCGCAGTGATGAACTTGCGCGGGGTTCGACTGACGCCGGCGAAGGGCTAGCCGCGAAAAAGAGCATCCTGCCTAACCGCACCACCGGCAAGGAAAGGAGCGACACCTGAAATTCCGAGGGATTTTTTAGAAAACAGGTTGACAAAATCGCGTTTCGAAACCTACTTAGTGTAGGCACCCAAACAACGCTCCATCTGACTTCGCCCTCGACGCTCCGCTCATTCCATCACAACCCATAGGGGGGAGCGGGATGATGATGAACCGCAGGTTCAAAACGCCAAATCCCCCCATCCCAACCTGTCACACGGCACCACGTGGTATCCAGCTCCGCCAGCACATGGTATCCAGGGGAGGTAGAGAAATGCGCGAGCGATTCTCCGGAAGTTACGGGGTTCAAGAAGCATTGTAAGTTCCCAGTTCTTGTATGAGGC
>JBGGMI010000199.1:0-22216 GCA_041288075.1 Fimbriimonas sp. | reverse complement strand
GCCGACGCTATCGGTGTGGCCATGTATCTCGATGATCGTTCCACTGGCGATCAATAGATCCTTCAGCAGCCGACTCAGCGTATTTCTCGCCGACTGCGTGAACTGCGCTTGGCCCGTCGCGAACTGGATGTTCCACGAGCGTCGGCTGATCACCGGATTGCTCCTGCCGGCGGTTGGCTTAAACGTGTTCTTGATCGGACTGGTGTCGACCTTTGCAACACCGCCCGCCCGCTTGGCAATTGCCGCCACGTAGCGCGTGTCCAAGATGCGGGTTATCGGATAGTAGTTCGGCATTAGGTTCGGATACTGGTCCTTGACGATGTCGCCAAAAACTTGATACGTGGCCGCAAATAGGTTTGCGGATCCAGGCACCATGCCGAACAACAAGAGATTGTCGGAAAGCGTGTTCACTCGCGAACCGCCCAGGTCCACTTCCATGCCCGTCTTGTCCATCTCCTGGACTCCCTTGTAATACTTCACCCAGTAATCGGCATCCTGCTCGCCATAGACTTCGGAGCTAATTCCCCCGGCTTTTTGAAGCGCCGATTCACTGGAGCGAACCGATTCGGAGCCGCGGAAGATGGCCGAAAGCATGCCTTCTACTCGCTTGGGATTCGCGCGCATCCACTTGTCGATGCCGATGATCGTATTCGGCATCTGGGAGCTGTATTCCTTCGTGGAAACAATCGAGACGAGGCCGCCCTTCTTGCTGGCGACGCTCACGTCGCCCGGAGTCCATGTAACCACGCCATTGACCGTGATCCGCTTCTTCTCACCGGTTCGCTTGCCGTTTCGCACGACGTCGCGCGTCTCGCTGTAGCCGGCGATGTACTTCTCGGCGGCATCCACGTAGTCGTTCGCTGCTACCCAGTTGAGAGCGTCGGGATCCCACGTGGTCTCGTCGGGGTTGTTCTTCAAGCCGTTGTCGGCCAGCCACTTCATGGCGATATTCCAGTCGCCGTCTCGCAGGTAGCCAGAGACGACGCCGCCTCGCGAGGCCGCCGGATTTGACTTCCACGACTGCGGCCCCATGAACTTGTCTTCGCCCACGGAGTAGCCGCACGAGCCGACGACCTTCGCCATGTACTCGGGGCCGAGGCGCTTCAGTGTGTCGTTGACCCCCTTCAGGAATGCTGCGCTGCCATCGCCCATGATCGCTACGAAGTGGGCACCCTTGGTCGGGTTCGCTGTGCCCCGCTTCAGCTCCTGGGCAAACGTGACCAGCTCCTCCTGCATCTTCGTCGGATCGTCCTGGCGGATCAGCTTCAGGTTCACGTCGTTCGCGCACATCAGGCTGTTTTGCGCCGCCTGCTGTCCGCCGTTGGCGAACATGAGGCCCATCTGGGAGTTCCAGGCCCAAAGCAGGAACCGCATCTCCGGCTCATCTGTGCAACCGGGAGAGCTTCCAGGCATGGCGACGTTGACGTTCGAGCCCGGAGCGGGGTTGTCGAAGTTGATATCCGGCAGATCGGCCTTGACGGGAACGCTCGAGGCCTGAACTTCTTTGCCCGGAATCAGTCCTGCGAATCCGCCACCGGTATACATCCGGTAAGCGCCAAACGCCACCCCCAGAACGACGATCAATATGATGAGCTTGCCAGCAGGCTTTAAACGCATTTTTTCCTTATCTCCGACTCCCGATGCCTACATGGTACCGGTGAGCCAACTATCTCCTACTTGAAGACGTGCGAAGGAGGTTGCAAGCTGCTGCTGCTGCGGAGGGTCGAGGGTCGAGGGTCGAGGTTCGAGGGTGAAGGGGTGATTGGGGTGAAAGGGGTGAAAGGGGTGAAAGGGGTGAGATTTGCTGTTTGGTTAAGGGGGGCCTGGGCGGACTAGGTGGGGGAAAGAGGTGCAGTCGCTATCTCCGTGCTTCAGCAGGAGGCTTTGGAAGGTTCGGAGACCCTCCAGGACGAAGTCATCCATTTCGTAGACCATGACATTGAAGAAATAGTCGGTCAGCATCGCTTCGGTCCAAGAAGCCTTGGATAGACCCTTTTTTATGATCTTTTCACGGGCGTTTTTCTTGAAAGCATCGAAATCTGTGGTGGACGGCGGCTTATACCAGCGGCGGCTCGCCAAGAGCTCGCGCCTTGCTTTACTTGCGTCTTCGTTGAGGTTGCGTCCGGCGAAAGACATTAGGGAGGCGGTGCGCAGATGCAGAGAGAGTTCTGGCGTAAGCGATTCGTTGCCGATCCAGGCGGCCCAGACGAAGGGGCGGTTGGTTAGGCGTTGCCATTGCTCGCCGAGATCGAGGACGTGCAGGCCTTCGGATGGGGCGGTCATGCCGATGTCGCCGATGAGCAGGCAGGCGTCGTTGTCTCGCAGCATCTCGGCTTGGTTTGGCGGAGCAAGGACGCTTTGCGGAGAGGCTCCGTGCAACTCGGAAAGGATGATCATCGCGAGGCGGTTGCTGGTCATCGAGCTTTGATCAAGAGCGATGGAGCGGATATAGGAGGGTGGGACTTTGCTGAAGAGTCGCACGCTCTTGACGGGGCCGTGGGAGCCGATGCAGACACCTTCGGCCATGCGCCGTCCGGGCACGCGCAGAGCGTCGATGCTGGAGACGAGGATGGCGTCGGCCTGGCCGGAGTCGAGCAGGGCAGGGAGTTTCGAGGGGATGTCGTAGACAACCTTGACGGGAGAGTCGTCGCCGAGCTCTTCGAACCAGGCGACGAGGGGGATGGCGTTCGCGTAGGGGACCGAGCCGACGACGTATGGCCGATCTCTCACGATTGCTCCAGAGGCTTTCGGGCCACGGCTACGACGCTGCTGCCCCAGGGCAGATTGATCCCGGAGACGATCAGACCCGCTTCGAGCGACTGAAGCCGGATGAGCGCTTTGTTTACGAAGTTAGAAACTCTTGGCAGCGAGGCTTTCGCCGGGCCTTTGCGCCGCTTTTCGAGGAAGCGGGTGATGACGACGATCGGGAACAGGAAGAAGACGGAGTAGGTGCAGCGGACCACCTCGAAGCCGGCTTCTTCGAGACATGCCTTCATTTGATTTTTGCGGTATCGCCGAAAGTGGTGCAGCGCCACGTCATGCGGCCCCCACAGGCTCTTGAACGCGGGGACGCTCAGCACGAGCACGCCTCCCGGCCGCAGCACGCGGCAGGACTCTTTGAATGCGGCCAAGTCGTCCTCGATATGCTCAAAGATGTCGAGGCCGAGAATGCCGTCGAACTGATCTCCTTTGAGCGGGAGCACGGTGCCGTCGCCTTTGACGCATCGGGATAATCCCCGGCGGCAGCAATAGTTGAGCGCGAGGTCGCTGAAGTCGAGGCTGATGGTGGTGCCGAGCGGCTGCAACTCTCGTGAGATGACGCCGGTTCCGCAACCCAGGTCCAAGAGGGTGTTGCTTCCCTTTGGCAGGTTCCTTTGAAGGAGATCGATGGCTAGCTGGCGGCGCCCGACGAACCACCAGTAGTGGTCTTCGAGCTCGTACATCTTCGTGTACTCGTCAGGATTCACTTGACCTCATTAAGCTCCAGGCGGCGCTTTTTGCCTTTGAGGCGGAGCTTCATCAGGTCGAGCAGCATACGGGTGCCGTCGCGAACGAGGGAGACCTTCGAGCCTTCCTGGTGTCGCCACCGGATGGGCACCTCGTCGATGCGATAGCCCAGGTCCTTTGCGATCATCAGCGCTTCGAAATCGAAACCGAAGCCCTCGACTTTGCAACGGCGGAAGATGTCGTAGGCGACCTCGCGGCGAAACATTTTGAATCCGCATTGCGTGTCGTCGATGCCTTTGATGCCGATGATTTGGACGAGCTTGTTGAAGAGGCGGCCCAGCATTTCTCGATAGAGGGGTTGACGTACTTCGAGGCTGCTTTCCTGCAGGGGACGGCTGCCGATTGCCACGGCGGCACCTTGCCTCATGTGATCGAGCAGCTTCTCGGTCTCTTCTTGCGGCGTGGCCAGATCGGCGTCGCAAAAGAGGATCAGTTCGCCGGTGGAGCCGAGGACCCCGACGCGCACCGCGTGACCCTTGCCGCGGTTCGGTCGGTACTCGAGGAGGCGGAATTCTGGATGGAGACGCGCGAAGTCTTCAACGATCTTGCCAGTGCCGTCTTTGCTGCCATCGCTGACGACGGTGACGTCGTAGGAGTAGTCCTGGCCGGAGTAATACTCGTGCAACCGCGCCAGCGTCGGAGCCAGGCGGTCTTCCTCGTTGTAAGCGGGCACGACCACGCTCAGGTAGGGCACGGACAAAGCAACCGGAGTCTACCGCCGCGTGGTTCCTTGCGTTAAACTCGTAACAATTGAGGTCCGCATGCAGGGGAGCGGGACGTGTCTACCGGATTCGGCGGGTTGTGTACTTCCACAGGGCCTCGGCAATTGCTTTTCGGGTGTCCTCAAGGGAGAAGTGGGCTTGCATCGCCTGCTCGACCTCATTCATCTTGACGGGTGACTTCGGGGCGGCCATTTCGCCCAGGCGCTTGCCCTGCATAAGGGCCGCGGCGGCTGCAGGAAGGCGTATTTCTCCGAGTGCTCTTGCGGCGACTGCTTGCTCACGTGGATTGTTAACGTTTAGAAGTCGATTCGATAGATAGGGCAGCCCGTCGGGAAGGTGGGAGCGGCCGAGGGCTTCTAGGATGTCGTCGTTCACGAAGGTGTCAGAGTCGAACAGCTTTGCCAACTGATGAATGGCCATCCTTCGTTGGCTGATGTCAAGAGAGAGATCGAGCACGGCCGCCCATGCGGCGACTCGCACCATGGGTTCGGAATCGCCAACGGACTTCAGGACCGTAGTGAGGTGCGGTTTGGCTTTCAGCTTTCGCAGAGCATCCAAGCATTTGGAGCGCGTCCACTCGCTTTTGTCCACGAGCAATTCGAGCAGCCTGGGCAAGCCGGGCTCGTAGCCTGCATTTCCGATCGCGTCAGCAAGCTCGCTGGCATTGATCCTCAGCGTTTTCTCATTCTCGAGTAGGGCAGCGGCCACAGCGGGAGTTGCGGAACGCGCTAAGTTGCCCACCAGTGAACGCACCAATCTGCTCTTCTGTCTGCTGCTGAAGTCGCGCAACTCAGGGAGGTCCAAGAGCTTTACGGCCTGGTTTAGTCCTGTCTGGGGCACGTTCGGAAAGAAGTAGGTGGCCCAGGTGCGAAGGGCCAGGGGGTTCTTACGATTAGCGATGTAATCCATCAGAGCGGGCCAATCAGTGGGCAATCTGTCGGCTAACTCCTGGTATGCGTCCATGCCCGGCAGGTCGTCTTCCGATTCGACGGCATTGCTCAACTCGAGGAGCTTGTGCAGCGGCCGTGCCGGGAGTTTGTTGAAGCGTACAGGGCCCTTGACGGTTCCGAATTGCTCGAGCATGAGCGTGTTGTTGCTCCTGATGCGCAGGACGAGGCCGTGCAGGGAGTTGGAGGGAGTCGCCTTTTTCAGCAGGTCGTCGGGGATCGGAAATGGGTGTCCAAAGAAGCCGTCGAAGACGAGCACGATGCGCTCGCCATCTCTACGCCAAAAACCCTTCATTCGCTCTCCAATTAGAGTGAAATGGCCGTTGGGGCTCAGTCGCAGCGTGCTTAGGCCGAAGAAGGCTTTCAGCGCATCTTTGGAGCCGCTCGCCTGGCTCCAGTCAGCTTTGTATCCGGCGACAAGTGAGGCTTGGGCTTGGATGGCGATGCAGAGAGCCGGGAGCCAGATCATTTCTCCACTGTACTTTGTAGACTCGACATGCCAACTCTCTTGTGGCATGGGCCGGAGGAGATGCCCCCAGGGATGGGGGCACTACGGGGGGTTACTTCAAATTCTCCGGATTCAGCGCCAATAGCTCTGGCAACACGAACATTCCGTCTTTGCGGATGAGCACGTCGTCGAAGTAGATTTCGCCGCCGCCGTACTCCGGGCGCTGGATGAGGACGGTGTCCCAGTGGATGGCGGACTTGTTGCCGTTGCCGCCGGGCGGGTCGTAGGCGTTGCCGGGGGTGAAGTGGAAGGAGCCGGCGATCTTCTCGTCGAACAGGGTGTCCTTCATGGGGTGGAGGACGTAGGGGTTGAAGCCGAGGCTCCATTCGCCGAAGTAGCGCGCGCCCTCGTCGGTGTCCAGGATCTCGTTTAGCTTATCGGTCTGAGAGCCGGCGCTGGCTTCTTCGATGCGTCCATTTTTGATGACGTAGCGGATGTCCTTGAACTCGGTGCCCTGGTAGAGGCTGACAGTGTTGAATTGGACGATGCCGTTTACGCTCTCACGAACCGGGGCTGAGAAGCATTCGCCGTCGGGAATGTTGCGTTCGCCGGTGCATGGGACAGCGCCGATGCCTTTGATGCTGAACTCGAAATTGGTGTCTGAGGGGCCGACGATGCGGACTCGGTCGGTGCGGTTCATCAGATCGGCAAGCGGCTTGCAGGCTTCACCCATCTTCGCGTAATCGACCGTGCAGACGTCGAAGTAGAACTGCTCGAAGGCGGGGGTGCTCATGTTGGCCTGTTGGGCCATGCCTGGCGTGGGCCATCGAAGGGCGACCCATTTGGTCTTCGGCACCCGAACGCCGAAGACCACGGGCTGCGTGTATTCCTTGTTCCAGATGTTCTGCGTCTCGCCGGGGACGTCGCTCAGCTCGGCATAGTTGTGGCTGCCGCGCAGGGCGATGTAGGCGGTCATTTGCTCCATCTCGTGCCGCTCGCTTTCGGCGATGAGGCGCGCGTTCCGCTCGGTCATTCCCAGCATGAGCTGGCGTCGGACGAGCGAGCTTTCGAGGCGGACGGCGACGTCGGCTCCGGACTGCTGAGCCACACGGGCGACTTCGGCGACGGCCTCTTCGGGGATGTCGAAGGCGTGGATGAGCAGCTTGTCGTCGGCGGTGAGCTCGCATGAGTGGGAGCAGAGCAGCTCGGCGAGTCGGGTGATGCGTGGGTCGACCATCTGCCCAGAGATTACCGAAGGCAAAGTCCGAATGCCTTGCTGCATCGTCTTTTCAATTGAATGCTTCGCGCCCTTTTGTTTTGCCTGCCTCTCTTACTCCTCGCCGGCTGTGGCCAGGCTCCTGCCGTGGCGGCAGGAGGGAAGACGGGGAGCGGCGATCCGGAGCAGGATTTGTACGAGAAAGTGAAGGCGGCTCGGTATCAGATCGGCGTGGCGACGGACCGATTCGAGCAGACCATCAATCTCTCGCGGGGCTTGGCGGAGCGGGAGCAGGCGGAGGTCCGTCAGGCGCTCAACACGATTGCGGAGAGTCTGGCGAAGGCAGGTTCGAAGGTCGCGGACTTCGATGAGGAGCCTCCGGCGTTGAATGAGTTCAAGGCTTCCTTTGCGGAGCAGGACGATGCCCGACTGAAGGCGATCGAGGCGTGCAACTCGGCGCTTAAGGAAGTGGCGGACGCGATGTCTCTCACCGACGACCTTTTGGCGAGCGAGCCGCCGGAAGAGGAGAAGAAGGCTCTCACGGAGATCAAGGGAGCCATTCAGGAAGGGCAGGATGCGCTCGAATCGGCGGTTCAGGAGATGGACGGAGTCGTCCAGTAAGTGCCGGGAGCGGGACTCGAACCCGCACGATGTTTTGCATCAACGGTTTTTGAGACCGCCGCGTCTACCATTCCGCCATCCCGGCTTGCCCCTTAATGATGCCTGATTGTGGGGGAGGGGTGCCGATTGTCAGCTATATCACCTACAACAAGTTGATATAATCGCCCCGTATGCCAAACAAGATTCGTGTCGTCGTCACGGACGACGAGTCGTCTTACCGGAAAGCGCTTGAGAAGACCCTCAGCCTTGCCCCCGACTGCGAGGTGATAGGGGTCTACAAGGATGGCCAGGAAGCTCTCGACGCCTGTTTGGCCGATCCGCCCGACGTGGTGCTGACCGACATCAACATGCCCCGCATGAGCGGCATCGAGATGTGCCGCAAGCTGCTGAAGAAGGAAAAGGCGGTGAACGTCGTGATTCTGACCGTGAAGGAGGATGACGACACCGTTTTCGAGGCCGTCCGAGCGGGGGCTTTGGGCTATCTGCTGAAGACCTCGACACCTCAGGACGTGATCGAGGCGGTGCGGCTTGCGGCTCGAGGTGAGGCGAAGATTACGCCCCGCATCGCGGCCAAGGTGCTGGAAGATTTCCGTCGCGTGAAGGAAGAGGAAGAGATCGACGACTCTGAGATGTTTGTGCTCAGCGACCGTGAGCAGGAGATTCTGGACCTGGTCGCTCAGGGTCTGCGAAACAAGGAAATTGCCAGCCGGCTCTGCATCGCGGAAAAGACGGTGAAGAACCACGTGAGCAACATTCTGAAGGCGCTGCAGGTGAATAGCCGGACTGAGGCAGCGATGAAGGCCGTCAAGAATAGGCTCGTCGAGAAGTCCTAATGCCGCGAGGGAGGCGTGCCGCTCTGCCTCCCTCGCGCCGGCGCAACCGGGTCTGGTTTGTGCTGCTCTCGGTGGTGTGTATTTGCGGCTGTGGGGGCGCGCTGGTGTTGCCGGCGGTTCTGCTTCCAATGTTTGTGCAGAGCCGGTATCCGGCGCGGAAGGTGGATTGCCTGAGCAACATCCGGCAGACGGCGGCGGCTCAGCTATTGTATGCGGCGGAGTTCGACGAGACCTTGCCTCCCTTGAAGACCTGGGTGACGGCATCGATTCCGTACGCGAGCTCGACGAGTGTTTACCAGTGTCCGGCGGTGTCGAGCAGCTCGTTTGGGTTTGCGATGAGCGCTTGGTTTGGGGGCGCGAAGCTTCGGAAGATTCATTCGCATGACGAGACGCTTTTGCTGTTTGAGCCTATGGTGGCGGGGATCAATGCTTCAGGGTATGCGAGCAAGGATTCGGCGAATCCGCCCCGGCACTCGGGCACGAACAATGTGGCGTTTATGGATGGGCACGCGAAGGCGGTTAAGCCTTAGGAAACGTAGGCTCTTGTGCGGCTCGTTTCTCTTGCCCGTTTCGTGAATTCACTTAGGGCTTCTTCTAGGGTTGGCATGATCCAGGCTCTTGAGGAGGTTAAGGCGGAGAAGTCCGGACGTCTTGTGTTGCCTTTGCGTTCTTGAACCCGTTCTGGGTCGAGATCGTACTCGCGGGCGCACTCTTTGAGGAGATCTAACCAGGTGCTTGTGCCTTCGTTGGTCAGGTGCCAGATGCCTTCTTCTTCGTCGATAAGTAGGTCGAGGGTTGCGTTTACGAGGTGTGGCACGTAGGTGGGCGAGATGACTTGGCTGCCGTCGGCTTCGACTCTGTGGCCGTTTTGGAGTTGCCTCAATGCTTCGATTAAGCTGCCTCGTTCCAAGTCGAAGAGGGCGGCGGTGCGGATGACGAGAGCGGTTGGCATTCGGACCAGAGTTACTCGTTCGGCGACTGCTTTCGAGCGGCCGTAGATGTTGAGCGGGTTGGGGCGGTCGTCTTCGGTGTAGGGGGTGTGCTTTTCGCCGTCGAACACTTGGTCGCAGGAGAAGGTCACGAGGCGGCAGGCTTGCTCCTGGCAGACTTCGGCGAGGATCGCGGGGCCTTTGGCATTGTCCGCCATGCAGCGCTCGATCTGATTCTCGGCGGCTTCGACGTCGCTAAACCCGGCAGCGTTGAGGACGGCCCAGGGGCGCAGTTCGCTGAGGACCTCGCACACCCCCGTGGGATTGGTGATGTCTAGTTCTTTCCGTGTCAGGAGCTTGCAGGCGAGGCCTCTGATGCGACAGTGCCTTGCGAATGCTTGAGCCAGCTTTCCGTTTCCGCCGGTGATGAGGATGGGCTGGGTTTCCTTTATGGGCAGGTCGTTTCCGCCTGTGCCTCGCGGCATGTATTCAAAGCGGATGTCGCGTCTCCACCAGCCGGGTTGCTCAAGTGCGGGATTGCTTGGCGCTTCGCCTTGGGCCAGCGATCGTGCCACTCGCGCGAGGCCGGTTTCGCGGGGGGTTGGGGCGCGGAGATCGAATGCTCCGGGCTCGTAGCATCCATCGTCTCTTGAGAGGAGGCAGTTCCAGTTGTAGGCTCCGAAGAGGGACCAGGCGGTTACGGCGCGGACGTCGGCTCCGCTTGCACGGGCTGATTCGGCGGAGCGCCAGACGTCGAGGAGCCACCGTTGCTGCTCTTCGCGGGTGCATCCCAGATGCGCCTCGGTGATGGCGAGGGGAAGGCGGTAGCGTTGCCAGGCTTCGGTCAGCATCGCTCCCGCTCCGGCGATTCCCGGTCGTCGCACGCGCACGGCCTCGACGTCGACGTAGACGTGCTTGCCGTTCGAGCCAACGAGATTAGGGGGGTATTGGCTTACGTCTTCGTCCAAGAATCTTTCGCTGGTGACGTAATAGTTGACGCCGATTACGTCGGGTGGGCAGGCGTTTTCTTTGAACCAAAGGAGCTCCGCTTCCGAGCCGCCGAACTTGCGGAAATACCACCAAAGCCGGTGGCTTCGGTCGATGCGGCCGCAGAGGATGTCCCAGGTGAGCCAGCGACGCTCGTTCTCGAAATCGCTCTGGTAGCGCAGCTTTCGGGTTGCGTAGATCTTGCCGAGGTCTTCGGTTTGGATGAGCTGCGCTTGTGGGTTCACTCGGCGGATCTCGCGCATAGCGAGGATGGTCGCTTTGCATTGGTTTAGCAGGCAGCGGACGAATGAATAGTCGTCGCGAGCGTGGGGGTACCAGATGCCGTAGAGGGCGCTGAACCGGGCGGTCGTGAGGGGCTCGTTGACCGGGGTGTAGGCGTCGATCCATGGGAAGCGCTCGGCGACGGCTCGGGCATGGTCGGCCAAGCCGGTGGCGAACGAGTCGTCGAGCAACGAGGTGTAGGAAGGGCCGCTACCGTGG
This sequence comes from Fimbriimonas sp., assembly GCA_041288075.1. Lineage (GTDB taxonomy): Bacteria > Armatimonadota > Fimbriimonadia > Fimbriimonadales > Fimbriimonadaceae > Fimbriimonas. Next base: position 11,505 of record JBGGMI010000199.1, on the reverse strand, counting down.
TGGACGAGGCCGGCGATTGGGCGAATGCCAAGCTCTCGAAGTCGCGGGAGACGCTCGTCGAGCCATGACCAGTCCCGCTCGTCTGGATGGTTGGGTGATATGTGCTCCCAGAGCGCGGGGTAACGGAGGGTTTTGATGCCGAGGTCGGCGATGCGGTCAAGGTCGTCTGGACGCACGAGATGGCCGCTTCGAGCAATTTGGTCGAAGGTGCAATCCTCTACTCTATTGACTGTGCACTCTACGCCGCCCCAAAGCTCCAGCCCCGAGTGCGGCGTCTGACTGTCTGGCAAAACAATGCCACCCCCGCACAGTTGGACTCAGGCGACTCTCGTTTTGCTCCCGAAGCTATGGGAAGAGGAGCTTGTCCATGCCGATCGTGAGGCCCTTTAGCTCCGGGACGCGGCGCACGCAGAGCTTTACGCCTTCCATAAACCCGGCTCGGTCCGATGAGTCGTGACGCAGGGTGAGAATCTCGCCGGGGCTTCCGAACATGACCATTTGGTGGGCGAGCAGGCCGGGAAGGCGGACGGAATGCACTGGGACGCCATTCGCGTTTCCGCCTCTTGCGCCTTCGACTTTCAGGGTTTGGCGAGGCAGCTTTGTTGGCTCTTGCTTGCGGGCGGCGCCGATGCGTTGGGCGGTGGACATGGCGGTTCCGCTGGGGGCGTCTTCCTTCTTTTCGTGATGCATCTCGATGATTTCGCAGTCGGGCATCCATTGGGCGGCCATTTCGGCGAATCGCATCATCAGCACCGCTCCGATGGCGAAGTTCGGGACGATCATGCCAGGCACGCCGGTGTCGCGGATCATGTCCTTGATGTTTCGAACCTCGGAGTCGGAAATGCCGGTCATTCCGAACACGAAGGGAATGCCGCGCTTGGTGGCCTGATCGGCATGATCGCCGGCGGCCGAGTAGTGAGCGTAATCGACGATCACGTCCGGCTTGGTTCGGTCTAGCGCGGCACCGAGCTTGTCCTCGAGCACCAGGTCGGGGCCGGCTGGCAAGAATTCGCGGAAGTTCGTTCCGGCCTTGCTGCGCCCGACGACGGCGACCACATCGAACCCTTCGGCGGGAGTCAGCGCCTTCACCGTCTCCAGCCCCATGCGCCCTGCTGCTCCGACCACTGCCACCCGTGTCCTTTGACCCATGCTACGGGGTTTACCTCGTAGGGCTGACAGGGAAATGGGCCTGATTTAGATGGGTACCTAGTACAAATAACAGGGTGGTTGCGGCAGAGTTGCCAAAGATTCCACACATGCACGTTTCCTTCCTTCATTTGGCTCTGAAAAGCTCGCACAGCCCTTATACTTGGACGCTATGGACCTAGAGCGTTGTCCCAAGTGCGGCAATAAGTGGGTTGGGGGATTTGAAAAGTGCATGGAGTGCGGCTTCGTGCCAATTGGCGCCGGCCTGAAGAATGCTCCCAAGAAGAAAAAGAAGCGGAACGGCAAGTATGTCGAGCCTGGCTCCGCTCGCGGATTGCTGGTTTTCGTGTTACTTGGCCTCATCGGATTCGGCTGCTTCCGCTATCAACCGTGGAACGACGACTGGGAGATGGTTCGAGCGATGTTCGGGCAGGGACGTCATCACGACCTGGTTGGAGAATGGGAGATCGTTCGGACGTACAAGATTAACAAGGATAAGCCTGCTGTGCTGGGGGCACCGGGCGTAAAGCCTGGAACGATGAACTTCTCGAAGAAGGGATCGGTGAAGATGGTCTTCAAGGCGCAGGGCGAGAAAGCGGTGGCCGATGGCAGATTCGTCGTCGATGGGCAACTGGTTGCGGTCAATGCGGTTAAGAGCGGTTCGGCATTGCTGGCACTGCCTTCGAGCATGAAGATGAAGCTCGCCTGGAGTGGTCCGAACCAGCTAATTGCGTCCGTGGGCTCGGAGGCGGTCTACATGCGCCGGCTCGGGGATGGCAATCCGCTGCTGAAGCTAATGAAAGGCAAAGAATCCGGAGCTGGGAGCGCTTTGCCTGCCGGCGCGAAAGCGGAACTGAAGGAGGACGAGAATTGAGGACTGACATGAAGCGATCTGCCTTTACATTGATCGAGCTGTTGATCGTGATCGCGATTATTGCGGTGCTCGCGGGAATCCTATTCCCGATCTTCGTTCGCGCCAAGGAGAGCGGTACGCAGACAACCGCGCTGGCGCAGATGAAGCAGATCGGCACGGCATTCACGATGTACGTGGATGAGAGCGACGGCAAAATCCTGCCTTCGACCAACTACGGCTTGCCCGAGGGCAGTGCCGAGCGCATGTGGCCCAACAATCTCCTGATTTACGCAAAGGACCAGCGACTTTTTGTGGCTCCTGGCTCCAACGGTGTTTATGCAGATACTTGGGCGAAGCGAGGGGGGATGACGATCGGCTACAACAGCTCTTCCGCAATCGACCGTCAGAAGGGGTGCTCCGAGGATCAGGAGGAGCTTTCCGGGTGCGTTGCGTTCAAGACGGCGGCTGCCTTCGAGAAGAACGATCCCAGCTACATGGCGCTGTTTGCCTGCACTCCGGGCGGCACGGTCGACCAGAAATATCGGGGCTATGAATTCAGCCCCTACACGGGCATTCCGAATCCCGAGAATCCGAGATTGACGCCACCGTTGGTGAGTGACCGCGACCTGGTGAAAGAGCTTTCCGATCTTCCGGCGGACCAGATCAAGCCCATTCATGCACGCTACATGGCATCCGGAAGCGACGACGGTTCGACTCCCGTCATCTTCGGGGACGGGCATGCGAAGGCTTACAGCGCGAAAGAGATTCTTGCCAATCAGGCTCGAATCGTCTGGCGTTTGCGCTAGGTTGACGCCACTCTTGCGGTTCTAACGGCAAGGGTGGCGATAACTATTGCTTTTTTCGTGGTTGGTTTTTGCGAAAAGTCGTGGTATCCTGCCCTTTGAAATCGTGAGGTCGCTGGACCGAGCGGTGCAGTCTTGGTGTTGGTTTAAGGGGAGCCACGGTGGAAGCTGCAGTATTAGAGCATAAACACGAGCGCGTCGACGTCCGAGCTCGGGCATCGAAACAGGCCGCAAAGAGCGCACGGCCCATTTCTCCGGCAGAGCGCCGGATTCTTAACTTAGCCGTCAAGGGCTTTACGGACAAAGAGATTTGCCGGGAGCTGGATCTTTCGATCACAACGGTTCGGACCCATTGGACCCGGCTTCGTCGGAAGCTCGGGGTTGTGAACCGAGCACAGGCCATCGCGGAGTCGATGGAGCTGGAGTCGAACGCACAGTTGAAGCTGCTGCAGTCTCGGGTGCGGGCAATGCATCGGGCTTTGAACCAGAAGGGGCTGGGGGTTTGGGAGTGGCATCCGCAAAGCGACCTGGTCATTGCGGACGAGCTGTCTCAGCGGATGTTCAGCGCCGTCTGTCCCGGCGAGCCGATGCCGCTGATGGATTATTTGCGCTGCCTGCCGCATGAGGACCGGACGCTCTTGGCCGAGCATCTGAAGGACGGGAAGACGCCTTCCGCGGAAGGGATCTGTCATCGCGTGCGGCTCACGAACCGGCAGGTTCAGCTCCGCACGAAGATGACCCGCGTGCTGAATGACGACCACGTGATCATGGTTTGCACGACGGAGTCGTTGCTGTAAGGCGGGTAAGGCGTGTGAGGCGGGTGAGGGAGGCGGAGCCTGGTTGGCCCACGGCTCGCTTCGGTGGCCAGTCGCCGCACTTATAATAGGAGCGTGCCTGCCTTGCTGGTCGCATTTCTTCCCGGTGATCAATATGTGTCGACGATTGCTCGCGTCGGCACCTACCGGGTCGAGCGGCAGAGGGATGAATCTGATGAGATCGACACCTTGACTCTCCGCGATCGAAAAGGGCGCGCGGTGACCACGATCAAGAACTACCGCGTTGGGCTGCTGGGCATCAACTACCCCAAGGGGAAATCCGTTCGAGACCTAAACAGGGACGGCATTCCGGAAGTGATATTCGAATCCTGGACCGGTGGGGCTCACGGCTCCCAGCTCTACTACCTATGGTCGCTCGGTCCCAAGCCGGTTTGCCGCCTCGCTTACGACAAGGGCAATGTGTGGGGCGATGAGCGGGACTTCACTTTTGTCGACCTGGACAGAGACGGAGTGCCTGAGATCAGGACGTGGTACGACGGGTTCGCCTACCAATATGGCGGCGCCTACTCAGCGCATTTGCCAATGATTCTGAAGTGGCGCAATGGCCGATATGTAGATGCCACTCGCAGGTTTCACTCTGAGCTGGAGGCGGCTACGGAGGATGCGCGGGTTGGATTCGAGGAACGGCTCAAGGAGGGCTCGGTAGTTTCTGGCCGGGCGGCCGCTCGCTTGGTGGCTCTGTCGGAACTCACGGGAAGGCGTGAGGAGACGTTTTCATCATTAAAGAAGCGGCTTAGGAAGGATGACTATGACTGGATCAAGGCGGAAGTGCCCCACATTCGGAACGTCGTCAGGGCCAGGCACGGACGCCTTCGTTATCCGAGGGCTTATAGCGCACGAGTGGAGGACAGCCTTGATTTTCCGGCTCGTCCGGATCCGCCTAATCGGTGATGTCTTCGTGCCGCAGGTGAAGCGACGGAAAAGCGGTGGCGTGGCCACCGCACTCTATATGTTTTTCGGCGTAAAGCTCGTGCCGCAGCCGCAGCTTCGGGAGGCGTTGGGGTTTTCGAATTTGAAGCCGCCTCCGATGAGGTTGCCGGTGTAGTCGAAGACCGAACCTTCGAGGAACTTGGCGGACTTGGCGTCGCAGACGATTCGAACGCCATCGGCTTCGAACACCATGTCGTTGGCGCGGGGCTTGTCGTCGAGCCTCATCAGGTACTCGAAGCCGCTGCAGCCTCCACCCTTCACGCCCAGCCGCAGAAACGCCTCAGGACGGCCGTCTTTGGCGAGCAGGCGGCGGACTTGGGCGATGGCGGAATCGGTGAGGCTTACGGGGAAGGCGATTGTGTTATCCAACGGTGGTGAGTCTCCGGGGAAGCGTTCCGAATTGAACGTTCGTGGTTTCCTTGGCGGTGAGCAGGTCGGCGAGGGTCATTCGGTTGACGACGTTGTCGACGGCGGTTTGGACGACTTGCCAGAGCGAGCGGACGCTGCAGTCGACGGCATGCGTGCAGATCGATAGCTGGCCGGCGTGCTTGTTGCAGAAATCGCCATCGTACAGCTTGCCGCCGAGGGCTTCGAGAACGTGGCCGACGACGATCTCCTCCGGCTTCTTTGCGAGCAGATAGCCGCCGGATTGGCCGCGCGTGCTGACAATGAAGCCTTCCTTACGCAGGATCATAAGGAGCTTGGCGACGTGCGTCGTGCTCAAACCCTCCACGCGGCTGATTTCCGGAATCGTCATGCTCTCGCCATTGCGGGCGAGCTGGAGCAGACACCGGAGGCCGTATTCTTCTTGCGCGCTGAACTTCATCTTCTTAGAATCCTAACATCAGTCTAGTCTCTTCCGGCATCATGTCGATGCTGTACGGCGGGTCCCAGGTGAGCTCTACTGTCACTTTGCCGATACCGGGAGCCTGGGCAGCGGCCACTTCGACCTCTCCGGGCAGGGTTCCGGCGACGGGGCACATGGGCGACGTAAGGGTCATGAGGATGTGCGCGTTCTTCTCTTCGTCGATCTGGATGTCGTAGATGAGGCCGAGATCGTAGACGTTGACGGGTATCTCCGGGTCGAAGACGGTGCGAAGCTGCTCGATGACCTCTGCCTCGAGCAGAGACTTCTCGATGCTGGTGAGGTCTTTCTTTGGGGTGTCTACTGGCTTCGGCATATATGTCTTCTACGTCCTATTCGGTGCTAACTGGCTCCTCTTTTCCCGCGAGTGCGGCGTGAAGGGCGTGCCAGGGGAGGATGGCGCATTTGATGCGGACGGGGTAGTCGCGAATTCCCGCGAAAACCTCGAGATCGCCCAGGTCGTCGTGGGGTGTGTCGCCCGCCTCGGTGACCATGCTTTGGAAGTCGCGGAATAGCATCTCAGCCTGTTCGACAGTCCTGCCTTTGACGGCTTCGGTCATGAGGGAGGCGCTGGCGGTTGAGATGGCGCACCCCTGTCCGTCGAAGGCGATGTCTTTCACGATCCCGTTCTCGCTGAACAGCGTGAGGCTGACCATGTCGCCGCAGAGCGGGTTGTAGCCTTCGGCATGGCTGGTGGGGTGTTCGAGGCGGCCACGGTTGCGCGGGTGGCGGTTGTGGTCGAGGATGACCTCCTGATACAGCTCGCGGAGGTCTAGGCTCATGAGTTCCTCCCACGATTGTAGCTAGGATCCATCAAGAAGGCACCAAAGAGACATCGTTTTAAGCTATCCATCATCCATGGCTCCGAGGCCACGTTTTAACCGCGTACGACAGGAAAAGGGCAGACCAGAGCGCGAAATACAGGGACAAGGGAATGAATCCATACTTCAACTCAAATGCTCGTCCGCGCAAGAATGCCATTACAACGCATAAGGCGCAGCCCAGCGCGAACGTGGTCAAAATGCAAGCAAGCAATCGAGCTGCCCAGTGCGGCAATTGACCGTTCCGCAGCTCACGGCCCTCAGGCTGAAGTTTGTGATCCGTCACGCAGCGATCACTCCTATTTTTCGCTTGTAGAACCGGCTGCGGTTCCGCGCATGGTGGTTGTGGTCGAGAATGACCTCTTGGTATAGCTCGCGGGGGTCTATGCTCATTTGACGGGCACCTTCCTTTCTCGCCACATTCGCAGCGCTCGGGTTGCTAGGATGGCAAGCGGTGACATGATGAGCACAACCAGCGCAACACACGGAAGAAGGTCCCAAGTAAACCGGCCATCGAGCACTCGAACCGTGAGGATGCAAAGCCCACCTAGAGCCGCGTGCCCGATCCCATAAGTGATATCGTCGCTCCAGGAGCGCCCTTGCGGCCCCTTCTCGACCGGCGGCTCATCCGAAAACAGAGCAGATCTCAATCTCTCTTTTACGCTCATCCCTCGCGCTCCTCTCGCCAAGAGTCGATCGCCCACAACCAGGCAAGGGCCGCCTCAGCCAAGCACCAGAGCACGAGAATGCCGGGTCCGAATCGTGAGCTCATTCCTCCTATCCCGAAGAAGAGTAGCGCCAGACAAACGAGGAGCGCGCACGTCCAAAAGACGGCAACTGGGGCGAACAGGACCAGGGAGGCGAGCCTGTGCGCCCATCGCGGTGCCGGCTTGAGCAAGGCGGCTTTAATGCGTGCCACCGTTGCCTTCGCACCACGTGGCCACGGCTCCCCACCACCAGAATGCGGCCCACAGCGCCATCCAAAGCCCCATCGGCAGAAATCCAAACTTCAGTTCGAGTGCACGTCCACGCACGAACGTCATCACCAGGGCGACCGTAAAGCAGCACGCAAAGACCGCCTCCACAATCGCGAACAGGCGATGTGTCCAGCGAGGCAAGGGACGCAGCAAAACCTTGTGAACGCGACTCATCCAAGCACTTCCTTCACCTTACGAACTCCAGCCACCAGCGCATCGACCTCTTGCTCCGTATTGTAAAACGCAAATGAAGCCCTGGCGGTTGCCGCGAGGCCGAAGCGCTTCATGAGGGGCATGCAGCAGTGGTGGCCGGCGCGGATGGCGATGCCTTCGCTGTCGAGAATGGTGCCGATGTCGTGCGGGTGGGCCGTGTCCATCGTGAAGGAGACGATGCCCGCCTTTTCCTCAGCGCTGCCGATGAGGCGGAGGCCGGGGATTTCGGAGAGGAGCTGCGTGGCACGACCAGTAAGCACAGCTTCCTGTTCTTGGATGGCCTCGAAAGCACTCCCTAACAAATCTCGATCGCAGGGCATTGAGCTGAGTCGGTCAATTCCAGACCAAGTTGTCCATTGCTTGACACCTAAACATTTGAGATACTCAATCGCAGCCCCGAGCCCAATGACGCCCGCAATATTTGGCGTCCCCGGCTCAAACTTCGCGGGCAAATCCGCGTACGTGGTGCCCTCGAAAGAAACCGTCCGAATCATATCGCCGCCACCCTGGTACGGCGGCATCGCCTCCAGCAGCTCCGCCTTGCCGAACAGCACGCCCACGCCAGTCGGCGCGTAAATCTTGTGGCAGCTCAGGGTGTAGAAATCGGCGGCGATGTCCTGCACGTCCACCAACAGATGCGGCCCACCCTGCGCGCCATCGATCAAAGCCAGCGCGCCAACCTCGTGCGCCAAGCGCACCATTTCCTTCACCGGATTGATCGTGCCAAGCGCATTGCTCACGTGCACAACTCCAACCAGACGAACCCGTCCGCTCTTCAAGAGAAGCCGATAGGCGTCCAGATCGATCTCGCCGGAGTCAGTGATCGGGATGGCCTTGATCACCGCGCCGGTCTGCTGCGCCACCATCTGCCAGGGCACGATGTTGGCGTGGTGCTCCATGGTGGAGAGCAGGATTTCGTCGCCTTCGCGCAGGTTGGTGCGCCCCCACGACTGCGCGACCAGATTGATCGCCTCCGTGCAGCCCTTGGTGAGGATCACTTCTCGGGTGCTTGGCGCGTTCAGGAGAAGCCGGATATTCTCCCGGGCCCCGTCGTACTCGCGCGTGGCTTTCTGCGAGAGGTAGTGCACGCCGCGGTGGATGTTGGCGTTGGTTTCGGTCCAATAGCGGTTCAGCGCGTCAAGGACGGGTTGGGGCTTTTGAGAGGTGGCGGCGTTGTCCAGGTAGACCAACGGCTTGCCGTTCACCATCGTGCGCAGAATCGGAAAATCCTCTCTGGCGTTCGCGATGGAAGGCTGGAGATCGAGGGTCACGACGACCGCTCCATTAGCTCCGACCATTCCCGTCGCTGCATCTCCAAGAGTTCCGCCGGATTCTCGCCACGAGCAGCGGCAACACGATCAACGAACGCGACCGGATCGATCGAAAGCCGCACTCCGTCCGCCTGCCGAAACCAATACTTAGCGTTCGAAAAATCTCCTTCGCGCCGATGCATGATGCCGTGCCAATACGCGCCGATCGGACCGGCGAGGCTCTGGCTCACATGATGCGAGCGCTCCAAATCATCGACGTACAACCACAACCCCGCCTGTAATTCAGGATGATCGTCGAGCTGGTCGATGAGGTGAGCCGCCGCAGCATAAGCCTGATCCGCGACACTCTCGTACTGCTGAGCCCCACGTCCTTGCGGCATCGCCCCGGGCAAGAGAAAAGGCATCGCGCGTTCGAGAGGGAGGACCTCGAAAAGGGGTTGAAGAAGCGTAGGCAGGTCCAAGGCCGCTCCCTACCCGGCGTTCTCACGCTCTTTGCGGCGGGCGTCGCGAACCTCAACGACAAAGGTGTACGTCACGCCGATCAGCACCGCCATGATCAGGAAAACCGTGCTGATCTCGACGTACTTGCGAGCAAAGAAGCTGGTGATGCCGAACGCCACCACGAGGAGCAACAGAGACGGGCCGATCCACTTCACAGCTCTATTCTGACGGATCGGCGTCCGGCAGCTCCTCCGTTTGGTTCAGAACGTCGAAAAGCAGCTTCTCCAGCGGCTCGCGTGCCGAAGCGATGGTGATCTTCTCGAACACCTCGGCAGCAAATGCGTACACCAGCAGCGCTCGAGCCTGCTTCTGGGGCACGCCTCGGGAGCGGAGATAGAACATCGCGTCCTCGCGGAGCTGGCCCACGGTGGCGCCGTGCGTGCACTTCACGTCGTCGGCAAAGATTTCGAGCTGCGGCTTGGTGTTGATGGTGGCTTTCGGAGAGAGCAGAAGCGCCTGGTTGGTCTGTTTGGCGTCGGTTTTTTGCGCGTCTTTGTAGACGAAGATCTTGCCGTTGAACACGCCGGTCGAGCGGCCGCCGAGAATGGATTTGTACACCTGGAACGAGTTGCAGTTGGGCACGGCGTGGTCGATGCGGGTGTGGTTGTCCATCACCTGCTCGCCAAGCGCGATGGAGGCTGCGTTCAGCCAGGTCTCCGCGTGTTCGCCTCCGACCCAGGCGTTCAGATCGTTTCGAACCAGCTTTCCGCCGAAGTTCGCCACGTTGGAGGTGTAGACGCTGGAAGCCTCCTGGTGGATGGCGGTAGTCGCGATGTGCACCGCGTCCGCCTGCTCCTGCTGCAGCTTGTTGTGCTCCAGGCTCGCGGATTTGCCGAGATAGATCTCGGTCACCGCGTTATTGAAATAGGTGCCCTGAAGGCCCACGTAGCTCTCCAGGACCTTCGCCTCCGCTCTCTCCTCCAGCACGATGAGCGCTCGGGGATAGGCGGCCATGGGGCCGTGATCGGCTTTGGTGACGAAAAGAAGGTGGACCGGCTTCTCCAGCGCGACGCCCTTTGGAACGTAGACGAAAGCGCCATCGGAGAGATAGGCGGTGTTCAGATGCATGAACCGCTCGTCGTTGGTGCTGCCGAGCTTGCCTCTTAGCGTTGCAATTTTGGTCAGGTGCCGGTCGACGACTTCGGGACAGATGCCGTAGCCATCCTTGATCGAGCCGACGAAGACACCCGCGGGCAGGAGATGGTCGCTGCTGATCTCGGGGGCGTACTCGCCGTTGATGAAGCCTACGGTGATCGCGTCGATATCGCCCACAGTGGTCTGCGAGACCTCGAAGCGGTCGACGAGGGCGCCGTAGGCGGGTTTGAATTGCGCCTCATCGAGGGCGCGGAGGGAGAAATACTTGAACTCCTCGTCTTTGTGGGTCGGGAAGCCGACTTCCTCCCACTCGCGCAGGGAGGTTTCGCGCAGCGACTGAAGCTTGGCGGGCCCGAAGGTTTCGAGGATGCCTTTTACGAGGTCCCAGTTAGAAATCACGCTATGAGGTCGGGTCTTGAGATCGATCACCGTGCCGCGCCAAGCGCTTCCTCCATCTCGCCGTAGCCTTTCTCTTCGACTTCAAGCGCAAGCTCTGCGCCTCCGGATTTCACAATCCGCCCATCCATCAGGATGTGCACGAAGTCGGGAGTGATGTAATTGAGGAGCCGCTGGTAGTGGGTCACGATAAGGAACGACCGGTCCGCCGCGCGCATGGAGTTGACTCCGTGGGCGACGGTCTTCAGAGCGTCGATGTCGAGACCGGAGTCGGTTTCGTCGAGCACTGCGAGTTTGGGTTCGAGCACCGTTAGCTGGAATATCTCGTTCCGCTTCTTCTCGCCGCCGGAGAAGCCTTCGTTCACCGAGCGGGAGAGGAGGGATTGGGGCAGCTCCATCATCTCGACCCGGCTGCGGATGTGCTTCATGAACTCGGTCATGGACAGCTCCGGCTGGCCGCGATGCTTGCGGAGGTTGTTGAGCGCTGCGCGGAGGAAGTAAGTGTTCGTCACGCCCGGGATCTCGACCGGATACTGGAACGCCAGGAACACGCCCGCCGCGGCGCGCTCTTCGGGCGACATCTCCAGCACGTCTTCCCCTTCGAGCTCGACTGAGCCGGCGGTGACATCGTAGCCGTCGCGGCCCGCGATGACGGCTGCCAGAGTCGATTTGCCGGACCCGTTCGGCCCCATGATCGCATGGACCTCGCCTGCGTTGACCGTGAGGTTGAGCCCTTTCAGGATCTCCTTTTCCTCGACTCGCGCGTGAAGATTGGTAATTCGAAGCATTTCTTTTCGT
>JBGGMI010000198.1:0-3925 GCA_041288075.1 Fimbriimonas sp. | reverse complement strand
TCGTTCAGCAGGCCGGTTAGCTCGAAGCGGGAAGCGAGGACGGTGCCGATCACTCCGGTTCGACCTCGCGGTCAGGAATGAAGGCGAGTACGAGGGCGGCGATGAGGAGCAGGAGGCTGAGCAGCTTGACTTCTTTGATGTCCACTCTGGCTGCGTAGTCGGAGGCGGTGCCATTGAGGGCTGCCCACTGACTGGCGAGGTAGCCCAGCGTCAGCAGGGCCACCACTACGTAGCTCAGGAGCCGTCTTAGGCTGCTCATAGTTTCTTTAACGCGTGCAGCACTTCATTCTGCGGCACGTTTTCCACCAGTTTACATCCACCGATTTGCGTGAGGAGGCTGAAGGTGAGATTGCCGCGGCTGGCCTTCTTGTCTCGCTTCATGACCTCGATGAGTTCTTCCGGTGGTAGTGGCTCTTTGTAGGAGGTGGGGAGGCCCTCGGCTTGGAGGCATTGAGCGACTTCGTCGACGGTTCCTCTTTGTGTGATGCCGAGCTGCTCGCCGAGGTGGGCTTCGATCACCATGCCGATGCTGATGGCCTCGCCGTGGAGGAGCTTGCGATAGCCAGTGGCTTGCTCCAAGGCGTGGCCGATGGTGTGGCCGTAGTTGAGGATCGCTCGGATGCCTTCCGTTTCGAACTCGTCTTCCCTTACGATTTTTGCCTTGTGCTCGATGCAGGTTTGGATGATCGGCTTCAGATCGTCAGGGTGTGTTTTGAGCTTGGCTAGGAGCTCGGGGTCCATGATGAAGGCGTATTTCCAGACCTCGGCCATGCCGTTTCGGAGTTGGCGTTTGCTGAGTGTTGTGAGGGTTCCGGGGTCGATGCTGACTTTGATGGGGGCGTGGAAGGCTCCGACGAGGTTTTTGCCTTCGGGGATGTCGACGGCTACTTTCCCGCCGACGGAGGAATCGACCTGGGCCAGGAGGGTGGTGGGGATTTGGATGTAGGGGACTCCGCGCATGTAAGTGGCGGCGGCGAAGCCTACGAGGTCACCGATGACGCCGCCGCCGAGGGCGACGACGGTGCTTTTTCGGGATGCGCCCTGATTTGCCAGCCAGGCTGCGATTCGCTCGAGCCAGATCAGGGATTTGGTTTGTTCGCCAGGGGGAAGGGTTAGGGTTTTTTGGTTTGTGGTTTTGTAGTGTTGGGCGACGTTTTCGTCAGTGACGACGAAGGAGTCTTCGGGGAGGCTCCCTAGGGCGTTTTGGAGGGGCTCGAAGATGATGGGGTATTTGCCCTGGCTGTGGGTGACTTCGATCATGCTCGGCTCTCCCCCCTTTCGGGGTCGACCACAGAGGCACGGAGGCACAGAGGGAACACAGAGGGTCCGGACGCGGGCACGAGCCATCCCGCGACTACAGGTCCTCCGATTATGCAGTGGCTAGTGAAATTAGCCACTGTTCCGGACGCGGGCACGAGCCATCCCGCGACTACAGGTCCTGCGATCATGCAGTGGTTAGGGAGGGAGGCACGGAGGCACGGAGGGGGAGACGGAGGGTTCAAGGCGTCACGCTCCGGATCGCATTCAGCACCTTTGTGGGGGCGGTGTCGAGTTCTAGGCCGTCGACGGAGACAACGATGTCGGCTTGCTCGTAGAGGTGGAGCCTTGACTCGAGGATGGCTCGGGCACGCTCTTGCCAATTCTCGGTCTCGAGGAGGGGGCGGCGCTTTTTGCTTTGTTCTAGGCGTTCGATGATCGTTTCTGAGGCGGCCTTGAGGAAGATGGTGGTGCCGAGGCGGTGCAGCTCGTCCCAGTTGCTTTCGCGCATCACGATGCCGCCGCCGGTGGCGAGAACGTATTCACCTGGTTCGAGGGTGCGCAGGATGCTGCTCTCGTGGTCGCGGAAGGTTTGCTCTCCGTAGACCTGGAAGATTTGGCTTACGGGCCGGCCAAAGCGGTTCTGTAGCAGGATGTCTGTGTCGACGAATGGCCGTCCGGAAAGCTCAGCGAGGCCCCGTCCAACGGCCGACTTACCCGAGCCCATCATTCCCAGCAGGATCCATGCGCGTTCCATAAACGAAAAGGGTGGCAACCGTTAGGCTGCCACCCTTTACTGTACGTTATTAGCCGATAGACTAGGGTCCGCCGGGGCCGGCTGAAGTGTCTTCATCGACGATTGTCGGAGTCACGAAGATCAGGAGCTCTTGGTTGAGCCTTGACTTTCGAGTCTGCTTGAAGAACTGTCCAATGATCGGCAGGTCGCTGAGGATGGGCACTCGGTTAACCGACTGATCCTCATTCTTGTTGTTGAGACCGCCAAGCACGATCGTCTCGCCGTTTCGGACACGGGCGACGACTGCGATGAATTGGCTCACCACGTTCGGGATTTCCGTGCCATCGGGGCCACGAGAGACACCGACGAAGCTCTGGATTTGTGGAGCCAAGAACATCGTGATGGTGTTGTCCTCGTTGATACGGGGTGCGACCGAGAGCTGCGTAGCTGCCAGCAGGGGCAGCGGGTTGCTGGTCGTTATGACCGTTCCGTTCGAGATGGTCGACGTGTTGATGAAGATCGTCGTCTGCACGGAGCTCGTGATCGACGCAGGCTGGTTGTTCATCGTGCGCAGGATTGGCGCGCTGACGACCTTGCCACCCGTTTCCACCAGTGATGCCCGTAGTCGAGCCGTGATGTTTCCGGTTGCGTAATTGAGGAAGACGGGGTCGGTGCTTCGAACGAAGGCTCCGGGCCGGGTTCCGGCGAGGATGGTGCCTCTTTGATAGAGAAACTCCGTACCGAGTGATTTTTCGAGAGCTTCCGTCGTGGTGATGAACTCGACCTTGATCTGAACCTGCCGGGGAGCGATATCAAACATGCTGATGTAGGTCTGCAGCTGGTTGATATCTTCTTCCGTTCCGCGTACGATGAAGCTGTTGTCCACCGGATCGAACGTGATGTAGTCGATGCTAGAGCCGACGAGTCCTTGGCCGCCCTGAAGTGTGACGCCCTGTCCGCCGCCACCACCCTGACCGCCGAGACCGCCGCCGCCGCCGCCCAAGCCGCCACCTTGACCGCCGAGGCCGCCGCCACCGCCGCCGCCCAATCCACCGAGCTGTCCGGCTGACTCACCAGGAAGCTTAATGTCTCGAGCCGATTCACCGCCGGTTAGGGGGGTGTTCTGATTTGGAGCGTAGACGGGCGCAAAGGTCTGGGCAGGCCCATTTCCGAGCACATTAATCATTGGCTGGAACTGATGGCCCTGCGTGGGACCTGCGATATCCACAAATCTCTTGAGTTCTGCAAAGCCGCGGGCAGGGTCGAATACCTGCTTGAATGCGATGCTTTCGTAGATCACTCGTGCGTCGCCCTTCAGCACTTTCAGCTTCTTGACGATCTTGACTGCATTTGCTGCGGGAGCGACCGGGGCCGCTTCTACGACTGGCTTGTTCGGGCTGATGATGTAGACGCCGTTCTCATCTCGCCTGAAGTAAGCACCCGCGGACTGGCAGATATAGCTGACCGCTTCTTCCGGAGTCGCACCCTGCAATTTGAGTGTGATCTTGTTGTATGGCTTTGAGCTCGGCTCCACAACGAACTGGATGCCGGTGCGCTGGAACAGTATGTTCGTGGCCGCCATCATGTCCGCATCTTTCAGGTTGATGTCAACCCGAACGTCGGAGCTTTGCTGCGCAAGTGCGCCTACCGGTGCAACCACAAGGCCGGCCACCACGGTCATCAGCGCGATTTTAGCCCAGCTAAACCGCATATTAGTAATCTTCCTCCTGACCCTCATTCCTATCACTCTCTCATTTTGCGCAATGCGCTAAACCCTCTCGCTACGTTTCCCAAGTAGCGAGAGGGGATGTTGTTGTGGTTTTAGCCGCCGAATCCGCCGCCACGGCCACCGCCGCCACCACGACCGCCCATGCCGCCGCCGCCACCGCGACCGCCCATGCCGCCGCCGCCGCCCATGCCGCCGCCCATGCC
>JBGGMI010000197.1:0-13476 GCA_041288075.1 Fimbriimonas sp. | reverse complement strand
GACAAAGGCACGATCAAGCAATCACCAAAGAAGATCACGGCGTCGTCCTCAACTTCCGCCTGAGCCACCGCATGTGCCGCCCCCTTCTGCACCTCCTGATAAACGATCGACAACGGTAAATCCGCAAATATCGTCCGCGACCATTCCTCGACCGCCGCGTTCATATCTGCCTTGTCGTGAGAGCTCACGGCGATGATCTCATCGGGCTCACATGCCCGAGCTTCTTCCAGAATCCGCAGCAGCACCGGCTTCGACCCAAGCGGCACCAACTCCTTGGCGGCCCCACCGGTTACCGACATCATCCGAGTCCCCTTCCCCGCCGCCGGGATGATTGCAACCATTTGACCATTCTGAACGGCTCCGCACCCCCGATGCTAAGCTAAGACTTCCCCAATGATCCGCATCATCGACACCGCCCAGGAAGACGTCTTCGCGCTCCTCCAAAAGAGGGGTGCTAAGCAAGACGCCGAAACCCAGCGGATCGTCAGCGAAATCAT
Organism: Fimbriimonas sp.; assembly: GCA_041288075.1. Lineage (GTDB taxonomy): Bacteria > Armatimonadota > Fimbriimonadia > Fimbriimonadales > Fimbriimonadaceae > Fimbriimonas. The sequence continues at coordinate 12,979 of JBGGMI010000197.1, read as the reverse complement.
CCAGGATGTCCGGCAACGAGGCGACCAAGCACTTCTCGAAAATGCCCAGGAATACGACGCTCCAGGCCTCCAATCCATCGAAGTGTCCGAGAGAGAAATCGCGACCGCAACGATAGAAGAAGACCACCACCAGGCTCTCAAATACGCCTTAGACAGGATCGAGGCCTTTCACGAAAAGCAAGCCCAAGCCCTCTTCAAAGGCTGGTCCGGAGTCCACGCGCACCAGGACCAAACCACCGCCGAAAGTAGGCTCCACGACGGCAAAGGTGCCGGCGTCTACACCTGGGGCAGCGGCTATCCAGGCTCCCCCCAGCTCCACGCGCCCCAAAGATTCCGCGAAGGCACCTGCGGCCAACGCATCATCCCAGTCGAAAGCGCCGGCGTGTACGTCCCGGGCGGCAGAGCCAACTATCCCAGCTCGGTGCTCATGAACGTCGGCCCAGCCAACATCGCCCGAGTCCCCGAGGTCTTCGTCACGACCCCGGCCACCGAAGACGGCACCCTTCCCGCCGCGGTTTTGGTTGCGCTGCGGGAAGCCAAGGTCACGAGAGCCTTCAAGATCGGAGGTGCCGCCGCCATCGCTGCCTTTGCCCTCGGCACCGAAACCGTTCCCCGCGCGGACAAGATCGTTGGACCGGGAAACCGCTTCGTCAACGAAGCCAAGCGCCAGCTCTGGGGCCGCGTCGGCCTCGATGGCTATGCTGGACCCAGCGAAGTCTGCGTCTTCGTCGACAGCACCGCCAACCCCGCTTGGGCCGCTGCCGATCTTCTCACTCAGATCGAGCATAGCGACGATAATGTTGGCTTCCTCATCGCCCTGAACGATGAGGATCTCAACAAGGTGCTGGCTGAAGTCTGGGAGCAGCTCAAGCAGGCTCCGCGTCAAAACATGATGCGAAAAGCTCTCGCCGAGAGCCTTGCGATTATCGCCAAAGACACCGCTCACGCCTGCGAGATTATTGATGCCATAGCGCCCGAGCACCTTACGATCATGGCTGCTAACCCGGACAAGATCATGAGCCAGATTCGGAACGCCGGCTGCTTCCTACTCGGTGCCCACACTCCCGAAAGCGCCGCCGACTGGGTCATTGGGCCATCGCATACGCTGCCCACGGCCGGAGGAGCTCGCTTCGGAAGCCCGGTCAACGTGATGGACTTCCTGAAATTCCAAAGCATCTCCCGCCTCACCCTCGACCAACTCGACGAGATGATGCCGTTTATCGAGGCTTTCGGCCAGATGGAAGGCTTCTCTACTCATGCAAAGGGCGCAACCATCCGGGCCGCTCAAACGGCTGTTAACTCAAGTTAGACGTATACTCATACTATGAGTAAGAGGCTCCAGGTGCTGGTCAGCGAGGCTGAAATGCGCGAGCTTAAGGCGGCTGCACAAAAGGAGAGGCTGAGTGTTGGTGCATGGGTCCGTAAAGCTATTCACTCGACGATGGGCAAAGCACCCTCTCGCTCGGCTGAGGAAAAGCTGCAGGCAATCCAAGCTGCCTCGCTCCACTCTTTCCCCGTAAGTGATATCACTGAAATGAACCGCGAGATCGAAGAGGGCTATCTCTCTGGTCTTCGTTGACTCCAACGTGCCGATGTATATCATCGGCGCAGACCACCCAAACAAGGGCCTCGCTCAAGAGATGCTGGAGAAACTCGCAGCGTCGCGCCAGCGACTGGTTACTGACGCCGAGGTGTTTCAGGAGATTCTGCATCGATACACTGCCATCCAGAGGCTCGATGCTATTGATCCCGCATTCGCTTTGCTGCGGTCGATTGTAGACGAGGTCTTCTCGATCGACATGCTTGTGGTTGAAGGGGCGAAAGCCATACTGCACCAGTCGCAGTTCCTCTCTGCTCGCGATGCTCTCCACGTCGCTGTAATGAAGACCCATGGTGTTTCTAAAATTCTTTCCTTTGACAAGGGCTTTGACTCCGTACCTGGGATAGATCGCATCCCGGCCTAATCGGCCCCACCACACGGTAGACTCCCGACTTGGAATGAAGGTCCTTGTCATCGGCTCTGGTCCAATCGTTATCGGGCAGGCTGCCGAGTTTGACTATGCGGGCACGCAGGCTTGCAAGAGCCTCAAAGAGGAAGGGCACACCGTCGTCCTCATCAACAGCAACCCCGCCACGATCATGACGGACCCGGGGGTCAGCGACGCCCTTTACATCGAGCCACTGACGGTCGATTTCTGCGAGAGAGTCATTGCTCGGGAAAAACCTGACGCGCTTCTCCCGACTCTCGGAGGACAAACGGGCCTCAACCTCGCGACCCAGCTCAGCGACGCGGGAATCCTCGAAAAGTACAACGTCATGGTCATTGGCACGCCGCTCTCCGCAATCAAGAAGGCGGAGGACCGCGAGAGCTTTCGGGCCCTTATGCGCGAAATCAAAGAGCCCGTGCCCGAGAGCTGGATTATTCAGAGCGAAGACGACTTGACAGCCATTCTCGATGTGGTCCCCTATCCCTGTATCGTGCGTCCCGCCTACACCCTCGGCGGCACCGGGGGCGGGATCGCGGACACCCGTGACGATCTATGGGAGATTGGCCGCAAAGGCCTCAAGCTGTCCATGCGCAGCCAGCTCATGGTCGAGCGATCGCTGCTTGGCTGGAAGGAAGTCGAGTACGAGGTCATGCGCGATAGTGCGGGAAACTGCATCACCGTCTGCAACATGGAGAACTTCGACCCGATGGGGGTCCACACCGGCGACTCCATCGTCGTCGCCCCCTCGCAGACGCTCAGCGATCTCGAATATCACATGCTCCGCACGGCATCGCTGAAGATCATCCAGGCACTGGGCATCGAAGGCGGTTGCAACGTCCAGCTCGCGGTCAACCCGGAGAGCTTCGACTATTACATCATCGAAGTCAACCCCCGCGTCTCCCGCTCGTCGGCTCTGGCCTCCAAAGCCACCGGATACCCGATCGCAAGAGTCGCCGCTAAGATCGCCAGCGGAAAGACCCTGGACCAGATCGACAATCAGGTCACCGGCAGCACGAAAGCCTGCTTCGAACCTGCGCTGGACTACTGCATCGTCAAAATCCCCCGCTGGCCCTTCGACAAATTTGCTTCCGGCGACCGGAGCCTCTTCACCCAAATGAAGGCCACCGGCGAAGTGATGGCCATCGATCGCTCCTTTGAGGCAGCGTTCATGAAAGCCATCCGCGGCCTCGAGGTCAAGCAGAAAGACCTGCGCCATGCCAAATTCCAGGGCAGCGCCGCATTCGGAATCTACGAAGACAAGCCTCAGCCGGAGAAGAAGAAGGAGAAGCCGAACGCGTTCTTCTCGGACAATTTCGAAGCCAGATGGGATCTGAAGCGGCAGTTCTACTTCGTGACCATGCACCTACGCGACGCTTTGCCCGACCACCTGCGTGAGGAGTGGGTGGAGGAGCATGAGCGGGTGCAGAACATGGTAGACTCCGGCTCGCTGAACGATGCTGATCGGGTCCAGTTCGGGCGCATGCTGGAGCAGTGGCTGGACAAGTTCCTGGACGCCGGCGAAGGACGAGCCCTGTTCCTCGACGATGCCCTCGCGAAGCTCATCGACGAGTGTCTGCGACAATACGACGCCGCCCGATATCGCCTCCACGCCTGGGTCGTGATGCCGAACCACATTCACGTCGTTGTCGAACCGGCGGAGGGATTCCGGCTCGCGGAGCTGCTGCAGGTCTGGCGTGCGGCAATGGACAAGCGCGTCGGCAACGCCCGCGAGAGCGAAGAGGCGCTTTGGGAGCCCGAGTTCTACTCCTCTCAAATCCGCTCGCAAGAGGAATACGAGCGGTACGTTTCCGAGACCCTCGCCGATCCGACAGACGCAAACCTGGAATCCTGGCCTTGGACCGGACCCAAGCGCTACCAGGGACCCGTGAAGCAGGCGATGGAGACGGAACAGGAATACGTCCCGCCGATGGAAGACGCGGACCTCCGATTTGCGATTCAGAAACCCACCGACGAGCGGCTTTGGGCGATCGCGGAGGGCATCCGGCGCGGCTGGAGCGTCGGCGACATCAACAAGCTATGCAAAGTCGATAAGTGGTTCCTACGCAAGATGAAGGGGCTCATTGATATCGAGAAGAGCCTCACCGATGCGGGACTACAGGAGTCGGAGGATATCAGCCAGGCGATCGAAGCCGCCTTCATGATCGGCTTCCCATCCAAGTCAATTTCTTCGATACTGAGGCTGAGCGACGAGAAGCTCAAGCTTGCGCGAACGCTTGCTAGGAACCGCCGAGACCTGACCGCGAAGGTCGAGAAGATGATGGCGGCGCGAGCGGAGATCGGGGTCGAGCTGGATGAGAAAGGACCGAATCCGGGCACGATCCTCAACAATCTCGAGCAGAACATTCAGGATATGTGTGCCACCGACTGGGAGCTGAAGGCGGCAATGGAGATCGAGAATCTGAAGATTCTTCCTGTCTTCAAGATGGTCGACACGTGTGCCGGAGAGTTCGAGTCGCAAACGGCTTACTACTACGGAACGTTTGAGCAGGAAGACGACGCTGTCTTAGCGGCCCGGGGATAAGAATGAGGCGCATGGCCGGGTGCGTCGCAGAGGGCCACCAATTAAGTAGGGCTCTGAAGCGATAAATGTCAACCAACCGGGCATAAAGTTGCCAAAAAAGTGAGCCCTCCCCAAGCTGCAACCTTTCTCGCAATCGCCAGGACATGCCACAGGGATGAAGTGGAGGTTCGGGCTAGCTCGACGTTCTGCGCCAGATGAGAGCCGCGACGACAACGACTGCCCCTAAAGCAGCTACGCTCAGAGCCATCATCTCGCCCCCGAACAAACACAGAGGGGAGGCGAGGAGAAAGCAGAGCCCCAGATACAAGAGATTGCTCTTTGGGTCGCCGATTAGCTTTTCCACGGGTGTTAGACGACTGCGGCGACGAAGTTCCTCATGAGCACTATAATTGCTGCATGGCATTGAAAGTCGTAGGAGCCGGGCTTGGACGGACTGGCACTTATTCGTTGAAGCTCGGGCTCGAAAAGTTGTTGGGGGAGCCTTGTTATCATATGGCGGAGGTGTTTTCACACCCGGAGCATGTGCCGGTTTGGAAGGCGGCGGCGCTCGATCAGCCCGTTAATTGGGATGAGCTCATGAACGGGTATGCCGCAGCGGTGGACTGGCCCCCGAGTGCTTTTTGGGAGGAGCTGTCGGCGGCGAACCCAGATGCGCTGATTTTGCTGTCGGTGCGGGACCCGGAGAAGTGGTGGGAGAGCGCGAGCAGCACGATCTTTAAGGGAGTGCCCGGTATGGCGGACGAGCGGCCCGAGTGGCTGGACATGGTCACAACTTTGTTCAAGAAGCGCTTCGTCGAGTCGATCGAGGATAAGGACGCTTGCATCGCCGCCTTCAAGCGGCACAACGAGCACGTTCTCGCAAGCGCTCCAAAGGATCGCCTGCTGGTGTGGGAGGCGAAGGAAGGCTGGGGGCCGATCTGCGAGCGGCTGGGGCTGCCGGTTCCGGAAGAGCCGTTTCCAAGGGCGAACACCAAAGAGGAGTTCATCGCGAGGATGGAGTCCAAGGAGCTGCCGGTATCCTCTAACCCATGACGATGCAGGAGCTGATCTTCCGGCTCAACGATTATTGGGCGGCTCAAGGCTGCGCGATATTGGAGCCTTACGACGTGGAGGTTGGCGCCGGCACGATGCATCCTGCGACGACTCTGCGCTCGCTGGGTCCTGAGCCTTGGAACGTGGCTTATGTGCAGCCTTCTCGGCGTCCTGCTGACGGGCGGTACACGCGGAATCCGATGCGCAGCCAGCGCTACTACCAGTATCAGGTGCTGATGAAGCCGAGCCCGGACAATATCGTGGACCTGTATATGGGTTCGCTCGACGCGCTTGGGTTCGACACGAGCAAAAATGATATCCGGCTGGTGGAGGACGATTGGGAGTCGCAGGCAGCGGGAGCGGCGGGCGTTGGATGGGAAGTTTGGGCGAACGGGGCTGAGATCAGCCAATTCACGTTCTTCCAACAGATGGGCGGCATCGAGTGCAATCCAGTTTCGGCCGAGATCACTTACGGGCCGGAGCGGCTTTGTCTGATGCTGGATCAGAACGCGTCGTTCTGGACGGATTTGCAATGGAACGACACGATGTCGTATCGCGAGGCGGAGTTCCAGTTGGAGATGCAGAACAACGTTTACAACTTCGAAGTGGCATCGACGGAGATGCTCTACCAACTCTTCGACATGTACGAGGCGGAGTCGAAACGGGTGATCGAGACGCCGGTTTACTGGCAGAACGAGTTGGGAATCCTGACGACTGAGAAACAGGAAAGTGAGCCGTCATTTGTGCCCAATCGAGGGCCACTGGCATTGGTCTATCCTGCTCTTGATTTAGCTCTGAAGTGCTCACACGTGTTCAACATCCTAGATGCTCGCGGGGCGATCGGGGTGACGGAGAGGGCGGCTTACATCAACCGCATTCGTGGGCGGGTGCGCGCTTGCTGCCTGAAGCATGTGGAGCAGTACAAGGTTGCCGCGAAGGCGGCATGACGATCCGGCAAGCCTCTGTGTGCGATCTTCCAGCGATCGCCAGGATCGCGGCTCAAGCTTGGCGATGGGCGTATGTGGACATTCTGCCGGCAGCTTTTATCGAAGAGAGATGCGACCTCGAGGAACGTGTCCAGCGGATGACGGAGACATGGCGCGAGAGTCGGTTGACGCTGCTGGCTTGCGACGAAGACGGGACGCCGCAAGGGTTCGTGAATGACCAGATCCCCTGCAGCCTGAGCGGATGCGATGCGGAGATCGGCGCACTCTATGTAGGCCCCACGAGCGCCAGACAGGGCGTGGGCAAGCTGCTCGTGAAGGCGATGGCCCAAACCTTTCTCGACAAGGGCCATCGATCCATGGCGATTCAGACGCTGGCGGAAAATGCCATCGGTCGCAGCTTTTACGAGAAGATCGGCGGACGTCTCGCGGGTGAGGGTAAGTGGTATGAGTTCCCGACCGTTTGGTACGGGTGGGACGATCTGTCGGCGGTTCGATTGTGATCATTCGCACCTCGATCGATGTGGCCGCACCTCCAGACGTCTGCTTCGATCTCGCGCGTGACATGAACGCACACACCGCTTCAACCTCATCCACCAAGGAGCGGCTGATCGAGGGTCCCGAGGGCGGGATGATGGAGTTGGGGGATGAAGTGGAGTTTGAGGCGGTCCACTTTGGCATTCGACAGCGGCTTCGCTCGAAGATCGTCGCCTACGATCGGCCCCACATGTTCCTCGATGAGATGCAGAAGGGTGCGTTTGCCCGCATGAGCCACAAGCATGAGTTTCAGAAGACGTCGAAGGGCACCGTGATGGTGGACACGCTGGACTTCGCTTCCCCGCTTGGTCCTCTCGGCGCAATCGCGGATCGGTTATTCCTTGCCAACTACATGCGCAAGTTCCTTATCAGCCGCAATGAAGCCTTGAAGGCAATGGCTGAAAGGATTGCACAGCAGGCATAAACACGTCTGCACTCTTTGGAACTATTGTGCAACGGCCCGCGTAAGGCTCCCGTGCGTCCGACACCCCTTCTTGCTATCGTTCTTTGTGTCGCCTCGTCTGCCGCCTTCGGACAGCAGGCGACCGTGCCCACTCTGGGCGCAGTCAAGTTCCAGCAGCCTCCGACGATCGATGGCATGGTCGATACGGAGAAGGAGTGGACGGGCATTCCGAGTGTAAGCGGCTTGGTCGACGCGCAGAGTGGGCAGAGCGTTCCGGACGGGGCGCAGTTTTGGCTGGGCTACGACGAGCGGTACGTCTACTTCGCAGCGAAGGTGGCGGACAGCGATCCGAAGAATATTCGGGCAACGGAATATCGCACGAACGTAGGTCTGAGTGGCGACGACTATATCCAGCTCGAACTGGATCCTACGGGGAGCCTTGGAGAGTTCAATACGTTCCAGGTCAACCCTCGCGGCGCAACGAACGTGGAGTTGGCAGGCGGGCGCGCGGCTAAGCGGGAGTGGGCGGGGGAGATCCTTGCGAAGGGGCGCATCACTGAGACCGGTTGGGAGGTCGAGGCTCGGATTCCCTGGCAGATCATGAAATTGCCGGGTGCGGGCAAGCGGAACTTGCGGTTCAACTTCACCCGATTCAATGCTCGTGCGATGCGCGAGATGAGCCATGCCTTTACAGAATCGGGCAATCTGGCGAAGACGCCGTATTGGAACGACGTCGTACTGCCGCGTCCGGTGTTCGACCGCTCGATCAAGCTGCTTCCCTACACTTACCTCGGCTATGATCGGGGCGGGGTTTTTAATGCGGGGTTGGACCTAAAGACGGCTCTGACCGATCAGGTTCAGCTCGTTGGATCGATCAACCCAGACTTCCGGAACATCGAGAACCAGATTCTCTCGCTCGACTTCAGCCGCTTCGAACGGCTGGCTGGCGAGACGCGGCCGTTCTTTCAGGAGGGCGCGAATTATTCAGGATCGCAGATCTTCATTCCCCAGCGGATCCCGAATTTCGACGTCGGCATCAACAGCTATGGGCGACTCGATGCGAAGACCAATTTTGGTGTCATCGAGGCGGTCGATTTCGAAGCAAAGAACAACGGGCAGCCAGGGACACGGAACAACCTCGTGGCGACCGTCACCCAGCAAACCGATGCGAACACCAATGTTAGAGCTTCTTTTGCAAGCCTGAAGAGGCCGGGGCTAGCCAACGATGCCTATTTGATTCGGGCTTCCAGAGACCTTGGCCCGCTCAACCTGTTCATCCGGAACATGGGCACCAAGGACACGATTCTGGGTCGGGGCCAGACAAGCGACGGTGTTCTTAGCTATGCGAGCAAGGACTTCTCTTATTATGTCGGGGCAGGCATGTCGCAGAAGGCTTTTAACCCGCGCTTAGGCTTTATTCAGGAGAACGATTTCAAGGGTGTGAATGCGGGGACGAGCTTTAACCGCACATTTAGCAGCGGACCCTGGAATGACTGGGGCTATAGCCTTGATTACACGGACAACAAGCACATGGACGGCAGCTTCTATCGTCGCGAGATTCAGGGCAGCCTGTTCACCACGATCCGCAACGGGATGTACGTGGTCACCGCTTTCGATGAGCACAACTTCGAGGGTTCACACGATCGCCTGTACACCCTCTTGACTGGCTTTCCGAGGGGCAATCCTTATCGCAACTTCAGTGTCAGCACGGACTGGGGACGGCAGGCCGGCTTCGACTATCGAAGCATGCGAGTTTCGGGTGCCTATCGAATCGCGAACAAGCTTCAGCTCACGGGAAGCTTCCAGACCCTTCGCTACCAGGGCTACACGGACCAGGCGATTGTTGGCTGGAACTACGAGTTGGACGCGGACCGAGCCATCAGCGGGCGATTGGTCAAGCGGAACGACAAGCTGAATGCGTATCTTTCGCTTCGAAAGAGCGGTAATCAGGGCGCCGAATACTTCCTGATTTTCGGCGACCCGAATGCGCAGACGTTTCGTGCCAGCCTGATCTTGAAGGTCGTCGTGCCCTTCCAGATCGGACGCTAGTGATTGCTGACCAGCTCCCAGAGCTGGTCGGAACCCATGCCGGCAAGCGAGGGCAGCTTGGCATCCGCTTCGCTCAAGTCGAGCCTACGTGAGAGGGGCGTTTCTACGGCTACGACTCGAAGACCGGCAACCTTTGCGCCTTTGATACCGTTTGGCGAATCTTCCAGTGCGAAGCACTCTTCCGGTCCAACTCCGAGCTCTTGGATGAGCTTTAGGTAAAGGTCGGGAGCAGGCTTTGCGTTCTGCACATCATCTGCGCACACGATCTTGTCGAAGACTTCGAAGAGCCCGAGCCGTTTCAGGTGACCCTCCACCCAGGAGTGCATCGAACTGCTGGCGATGCCTGCGAGCAGCTTTCGCTGGCGAATCTCCAGCAGCAGCTCTCGAATACCCGGTCTTACGGGCTCCAAATCGATCAGCGCCTCAGTTTGTCGGCGCCTTTCTTTCTCCAGGGCATCGCAATCCAAGGTGCGCCCGCACATCTTTTGAAGGAACACCATGGGCGGGTCTAATAGCCTATCCGCTCCGCGCCCGAGAGCCTGGATCCAATACTCGTCTGGGAACTCTTGCCCAAAATCGGCGAACATCTCTCTGAGTATTTGGACCTCTGGAGTCTCCGTGTCTAGAATAAGACCGTCGAAATCAAATAAGACAGCGCGGAGCACGGGATGTATTTTCACACGGTAACATCCCTCTTGATCATCACACCGGTGATATTGCTGGGTTGCTCGCACGTCTGAAAGGGAAAGAATGGCTGACAAGATGAAAGTAATCGTGGCAGACGACGACGAGCTCGATATGCGGTTAACCCGCGGCGCGATCACTCGTGCGCTGCCGGATGCGGAAGTCTTGAGCTTTGGAGACGGGGAGGCGGCGCTGGCCGAGCTTCAGCGAATCTCGACCGATCACGACCGCAAGCCCAACTTGGTGCTGTTCGATTACAAGATGCCGAAACTCGGGTGCTACGAAGTCATTCAGCGCACCGGACCGGAAATGTGGAGCGACGTTCCGCTCGTGCTTTTTTCGTCTTCCGTCGGCCCCACCGATGTGGCGCGGTGCCTGACTATGGGCGTTCGGGAATATGTCGAGAAGCCAACCGATCCCGACAAATACAAGGCTACCGTGGGCGAGATTTGTGGCCGCTACGCAAAGGTTCTTTAGCCGCGCGCTTTCCTCGGGGTACCTTCCCTGCCGGTGTCTAACCGCAACCGCTGGATTCTAACGTGGGCTGCCGCCCTCCTGCCGTTGCTTGGTTGGTGGATGACGGGCTTGTTCGATCTGGACGAGGGATTCTATGGCGCGGTGGTGGCCGAGATGAACAGGCGGGGCGAGTGGATCACGCCCTACTACAACGGCAGCCCTTGGTTCGAGAAGCCGATTCTGCTTTATTGGCTGGGCAAGCCTTCGGTTGCTCTTTTGGGCGACATGGCTGGGCCCCGGCTTCCCAGCGTGCTGGCGAATATTGGTATCTACGCGCTTACGGTCTGGTTCTGTCGCCGCCGCTTCTCGGAATCCGTCGCTCAACTCGCCCTCCTTATCCTCGGCTCATCCTTTCTGATGGTCGTTCTCGGGCGGATGATGATGACGGACAGCCCTCTCGCACTTTGCCTCCTCGCCGCCTGGATCACCCTTTGGGAATCGCTTGATGGTGACAAGCGCTGGCGCTGGCTGAGCGGTCTCGCCATCGGGATTGGCGTGTTGGCAAAGGGACCAGTTGCTCTGATCCTGTTTGCGTTGGTGATGTTGTGGATGTTCGCCAGGCATCCCTCCGTTCGGCCGAAGATGCGCGGCGGATGGGTTGGATTCTGGCTGCTGTGTATGGCGAGCCTCTGCAGTTGGTATGTGCCTGCGTATTTGGCGAGCGGCGAGACGTTCGTGCAGAAGTTTCTCATCGATCAAAACATCGGCAGGTTTGTGGGGGGAGACGCGGCCCACACGCTTGGAGGGTTTGCAAGCCTGGTGCTGTATATCCCTGTGCTGTTTCTTGGCATGCTCCCTTGGTCGGTGTGGGTTCCCAAGTCTCTGCTCGTGCGGACCAGCGAGTTGGAGAGCTATTTGGCCACTTGCGCGGTCGCGGTGTTCCTCTTCTTCACCATCGGAGGGGCGAAGCTGCCTCACTACATCCTGCCTTGCCTCCCTCCGCTCGCCATACTCGTCGCGAGTCGACTGCACCAGAGGACCTGGACTTACAACTTCGGCCTTGCCTGGTGCGTCGTCGTTGCCCTCGCCGCCAATCTGATTCAGGGGTGGTATTACGCGGCGAGCGGCCAGCGGGAGGCGCACGCGTTAGCCCGGTACATCAGAGCAAACGCCGCGTTTGACGAGGTTGCCCTCTTCCAACTCGGCCGACGAGAGAAGGAACTCGGTACAGGCACCCTCAACGTCCAGGAAACGAGCCTGCCGTCGATGATGCTCTATCTGAACAGAGCCACTTTGGACACGGACGACTTCCAGAGAATCCTTGGTTCGCAAAGAAAGGTGTGGCTCTTCACCCGTTCCGGGAGAATACGGCCCGAACACTATGCGCTCGCGCTTGAGGCGGGCAAACGGCTCGACAGGGTGTACGTAGGGGGAATGGACCTCAAGAACTTCGAGTTGTACGTGGTGAGATGAAGGAAGATTTCTGAACCGTTGTTCCGGGTTGTGAAGTCCTTCCCTGAGGAGGCCTTTGCATTTGACAGAGCCGACCCCCGACTCAATAACGTGCGACTCGAGCCCGGCACCCTCTAAGCTGCAACATCACTTCGATCGTTTGCTGCGGCCCCACAATGACGTCTTCATCGCGATGGCGCTGAACCTGCTCGCTGCAGTTCTCTATTTTAGGATGTCGGCGGGGGTGCGCCCTTTCCCGCAATGGCTACCGCTTGCGATTACAGGGTTCTTTGAGGTTATCTTGGTCGCCACTCACCTTCGGAAGGACGGCGCGGCTAACCAGCGATGGGGGTTCCTGCTGCTGCTTGTGCAACTTCTCTTTCTGATCCTCGCCCTATACGCGCTAATCAGCGGCCTTCCCCACCATCCCGACTTGCGCGGCGAGGACTTGATGTTCGCCGGAGCCAGGCTTTGGTTTGCAAACGTCTTACTGTTCACCATCTGGTATTGGCGCTTCGATGGCGGTGGCCCCCATTCCAGGGCGGAGGAGGAGTGCGACCACCTTTCCTTCCTCTTTCCGCAGCTCGAAATGACGCCTGACGAGCGCCAGCAGCTCCGTCAGCAGCACTGGAAGCCGGGTGTGGTCGATTATCTGTTCCTGTCTTTCAACACCAGCACTGCCCTCTCGCCTGCGGACACTCCTGTTATTGGAAGGCCAGCGAAGCTGACGACCATGCTCCAGGCGACGATCTCTTTGAGCATCGTTGTGGTGGTGATTGGGCGCAGCGTCAACATCATGTAGCCCGATTTGGATGAGGTACAATCACCCCTCATTGCCGCATAGCTCAGTTGGTAGAGCAGCTGACTGTTAATCAGCTGGTCCTAGGTTCGA
>JBGGMI010000196.1:0-26007 GCA_041288075.1 Fimbriimonas sp. | reverse complement strand
AGGCATTTGGTAGAAGTCGTATTCGGGATAGACCTCTTGCTGCCAGCCGTCGGGGGTGAGGCGCTGGCGGAAGTAGCCCCGGTTGTAGAGAAGGCCGACTCCTACGAGCGGGATGCCGAGGTCGCTGGCGGCTTTGAGGTGGTCGCCGGCGAGGACGCCGAGGCCGCCGGAGTAGATGGGGAGGCTCTCGGAGATGCCGAACTCGGCGCAGAAGTAGGCGATGGTAGCCCTGTCTTTGAGCTCGGGGTAGGTGGTGCCGAACCAGGTCCCGTCGGCGCGGTATTTTTCGAGGCCCTCGACGGCCTGGTTGAGCCTCTTGATGAAGGTGGCGTCGCTCGCGAGCTGGCCGAGGCGCTCTTTGGGGAGGCTGTTGAGGAAGAGCTCGGGGTTGTGGTTGAACTGATGCCAGAGCTGCTTGTTGATGGCGCGGAAGATGTTCCGGCTTTCGTGATCCCAAGTCCAGCGGTAGTTCGCGGCGAGCTTTTTGAGCGGCTGGAGCGGCTCGGGCAGGTCGATGACGACCTCGAATGCGTGGGCGAACTTGGGATTCTTCATGTGCCCTTGGATTGTATTCCGAGGAAGGGGGCGGCTGCGGATTGCCCCGGGACGAACCAACCGGGGCCTACAGGGTACAACCGAACGGCTCAATGCTCGAAATCAGCGGCATCAACGTGTTTTATGGGGCGATTCAGGCGCTCAATGATGTGTCCCTCAATGTTCAGGAGGGTGAGATTGTCGCCATTATCGGCTCCAACGGTGCTGGGAAGAGCACGCTGCTTCGGACGATCAGCGGGCTGATCCGGCCTCGTACCGGCACCATGAGCTTCAAGGATAAGAACCTTTTGACGCTGCCGCCGCATGAGATCGTGAAGGCAGGCATCTCGCACTCGCCTGAGGGGCGGCGGATCTTTACGAATATGAGCGTGCATGAGAACCTGACGCTTGGGGCTTATATTCGGAAGGACGGGGATATTCAGAAGGATATGGAGGCGGTGCTGGACCGGTTTCCGCGGCTTCGGGAGCGGTTTAAGCAGAACTCGGGGACGATGAGCGGAGGGGAGCAGCAGATGCTGGCGATCGGGCGAGCGTTGATGTCTCGGCCGGATTTGCTCTTGCTGGATGAGCCGAGCCTTGGACTTGCGCCATTTTTAGTCAAGGAGATTTTCAACATCGTGCTGGACCTGAACAAGGAAGGGCGGACAATTTTGATTGTTGAGCAGAACGCGAACCGGGCTTTGGAGATCGCGCACCGGGCTTATGTCTTGGAGACTGGAAACATCGTTTTGAGTGGGTCTGGGCAGGAACTCTTAACAAATCCAAAGGTTAAGGAAGCGTATCTAGGTGGCTAATGTCTCTTGCGACTCTCCGCTTTGAACCGCTGAACTCTGGGCATATACCGGCCATTTTGGAGATAGAGAAGGAGGCGAACAGCGCGCCCTGGACCGAGCGGAGCTTTCTGAACGAGCTCGACAATCCGGACAAGATCTTCCTCGTCGGCTTGCTGCAGGGGCAGGTGGTGGCTTATGGCGGCATCTGGCTGATCATCGACGAGGCGCATGTGACGACGGTGGCGGTGGCGGCGGAGCAGCGGCAACATGGGATCGGGCGGCGGCTGATGGTCGAGCTGCTGGAGAAGGCTCGGACAGCGGGGATGACTTGCTCGACGCTCGAGGTTCGGGCGGGGAACGAGGCGGCGCTGCGGTTGTATGAGGAGCTTGGCTATAAGGAGACGGCCCGGCGGCGGCGCTACTATCCCGACAACAACGAGGATGCCGTGGTGATGTGGATGTACGACCTGCAAGGCTGGTCGGCGCCGGCTCGGAAGGCGGCTTGAGACTCTTCGACAAACCCATCCTGGCTCTGGAGACGAGCTGCGATGAGACATCGGCGGCGGTTATTTTGGGGCGGCAGGTGTTGTCGAATGCGGTCGCGAGCCAGATCGAGATGCACCAGAAGTGGGGCGGGGTGGTGCCGGAGGCGGCGGCTCGGGCGCATGTCGAGGCCTTGATTCCCATGATTCGCGAGGCTCTTTCTTCGGCCGGGTTGTCTCGGTCTGAGATGGGTGCGGTGGCCGTTACGAATCGGCCTGGGTTGGTTGGGGCGCTCAGTGTTGGAGTGACGGCGGCCAAGGCTTTGGCATTTGGGCTGAGAATCCCTTTCCTTGGCGTGCACCATTTGGAGGGGCATATTTTGTCCACTTTGGCGGTTGGAGAGGGGCCTCCGTTTCCTCATGTTTGCCTTGTTGTTTCCGGGGGACACACGGAAATTGTGGACGTGCAGGCACCCGGAAAGTATAGGATTGTGGGTCAAACCATAGACGATGCCGCTGGGGAGGCGTTCGACAAGGGCGCGCGGCTGATGGGGCTTGGGTATCCCGGGGGATGGGCGATTCAGGAGGCTGCTCGTTCTGGTGATCCTCGCCGGTATCCGCTGCCGAAGGGGTTGAGCGGGGAGACGGTGGACTTCAGCTTTAGCGGGTTGAAGACGGCGGTGCTTCGACTTGTGGAGAAAGAAGGACCCGCTTTGAACGTTGCGGATGCGGCGGCTTCTTTGCAGTCGACGATCGTTTCCGTTTTGGTGGAGCGGGCATTGCGAGTCGTGGATTCGCTAGGGGCTTCTTGTTTGACGCTGGTTGGAGGGGTCGCTGCGAATGAGTTGCTTCGGGAGCGGCTTCGGGCGGAATGTGAACGGGCAGGGGTTTTGTTTTTGACCCCGCCGGTCAGCTTGTGTACGGATAATGCGGCAATGATTGGGTTGGCGGCTTCTTGGAGATTGGCGGAGGGGCAGGCGGATGACTTTGAGTTAGAGGCTTTGCCGAACGCGGATTTGCCGGCGTAATGTTCATCTGTCCGGATTCCGGACGCAGGCACGAGCCATCCTGCGACTACATTTCTAGCATCAGCACCCAGTCTTTGCCTCCGTGTGGCGGACTAAAGCTGCCCTGGGTGTGAGTGGCCCTTGTGCGTGCTCCCGTCATCGGGTCAAACCACTGAGAGTTTAGGTTTTTGCTCTTGAACTGAGACATATCCACACGAATTTGCTGCGAAAGGGGGGTGTAGATGAGGGTGAAGGTTCGGTCTTGGTCGCTGGTGGCGACGATGTGGCTGAACCCGTCTGGATTCTCTCCCGAGAGCAGGTCTTGTGCGGGGATACGTGTAAGAAAAGGCATCGAAAGTATGAGTTTCTTTAGGTGCTGCATCTGCTTCGCACCCGGGAACTCGAGCGCTTCTCGCCATGGGGTGCGGGCGGAGCTGACGGGGGTGCGGCTGGGTTGCCAGAATTGCCAGATGTCGTGGCAGCCGTACGTGTGGCCCATGGCGCCTGAAAAGACGGCCCAGTAGGCAGCCCTACGAACCTCGTACTCTCCGAACCAACCGGTTTCCGGTTTCCAGTCGATAGGATGATCCTCGTAGTTTGGCTCCGCATCCATGCACGGCTTGAGGGGCGTTCTGTTATAGTCCTTCCCAATCAGCTTGTAGTTTTCGGCCACCTTCGATCCGTGGCCGGATTGGAGCATGTTGAAGTCGAGCCAAGGTTCGTCGTGCAATTTGTCGGCGGAGGATTGCCAGCCCATTGGATGGTACGTCTTGAGGTGCCGGCCTCCATCGCCATCGGTGATGCCGGCGGCCATTGCCCGCCAAATCGCGAGGTGAGCGTCGGTTTCGGCAGGTCGGTCTCCGCCAAGAACCCAGATGATCCCTGCGTCTTTATAGCGTCTGCCCAGAAAAAGTCCATAGGCGCGGGCGTTCTCGGGCGTAAAGATTTCCGGCCCGATCCCCCACTTCTTGTTCACCTTGTCGCCCCAGGTAGGAAGCATCGCCATGTAGAGGCCCTTGTCATTGGCCATCTTCGTCAGGCGGTCCACATGCTTGAAATAGGCGTCGTTCGGCTTCGCCGGATCGTTGTTGTGGAGGGGGAGATCGCCGTTGGCGTTCGGAGCTGTAAGGCCGCCGAACTCGGCAAGACCCACAGCCTGAATAACGTTGTAGCCCTGCCTGGCTCTGGTGCTCAGATAGTGCTCGGCTTCCTTATCGTCCAGGCGGTGAAAGAGCTCCCAAGCAGTGTCGCCGAGGAAGAAAAACGGCTTTCCGTCCTCATGAACGAGGAAGCGCTTGTTGTCGCTGACTTTAAGGGTTTGCATCATGCTTCGGAGAACCTGCAGACTGAGAATATCCCTTCCGCCATAGCTTCCTTAAAAGGGGGCGAGGTGAGCAACAGCCTCTCGGCATCTCGCTCCCGGGCGATCTGGCCCGGTTCGAGGCCCATGTGGACGAAGCGATTCATGGTGGCGTCATCGACCCCGGGATGGGTGACGTAGACGTAGGGGCCTTCATCGAGGCGTGAAAGGTAGTCGAGAAAGCCTTCGGTCGGAGGGTTTGGCAGGAAATCGAAGGTTTCCAGTGTCCTCAGGCGCTCTTCTTTGGCGATTTGATGCAAGCCGTCACGTAGTCCGGGAAGCCAGCCGATGCCCATGTGCTCATCCAGGTAGTCGAGGCGCAGCCCCGCTGCCCGAGCCTTGGCAATCTGCGCACGAACCTCTCTCAGGGCCTCCTCCAGAACAAAAGCACGCTCCTGCAAGACACCCGGCGAGAGCGTGAACCAACCGCCTTCGTCTTTTAAAGACGGCACATCCGAGCTGACTGGCCCCCACTTGAAGGTCTCCCACTCGGAGTTCAACGTCACGTGCAGCCCGATGTCGATGCTGTCCATGTGACGCCGAAGCATCTCAGCGGCTGCTTCGAAGGCTGGGCCGGGCACCATCAGGGAGACGTTCTTGAGGGTTCCTGCGGAAATGCACTCCTGGATGGCCCGATTCGCGCCATCGCACGAGCCTGCATCGTCTCCACGAGTGATGAGTTTGACCATCGCGTTGACGCTACCATGCCACAATACGGCACGGCACGGCTCAGCAGATGATTCGCGCTCGCATAAAGCACAAAGCCATGAAAGTTAATCCTAGAAGTTTTATCCTCGTTGGAGCGCTTGCCGTTGCGGGCGCGGCGCAAGCTCAGAATCCGTTCGACCTCGGCGCGAGCGTCGGCATCTTCATGCCCAGCAGCGGCACCATCCGCAACGCATTCGGCAGCCAGATCCTAAAGTTCGGATTCGGCGGCGTCGGACAGCAGAGCACGGGCAACCTGAAGATCGGCACCGAATTCGACATTATGTCGGCGAACAAAAACGGCAACCGTCTCCTGATCATGCCGTTCGTGTTCACGGGCGAGCAGCAGTTGGCGATGGAAGGGGCCGTGCGGCCTTACATCAAGCCGTTTGCTGGGCTGGCGTACATCGACTACGGCATCAACGTGCCGGGTGGACGGAAGGAGAGCAAGGTCATCCGCGTCACCTACGGCCTCGAAGGCGGGATCGTGCTGTCGCAGAAGCTGCGCCTATCTGCTCGCTACAGCATGTTCCAGAACTCTGGGTTCGACTTTAATGGTCTGACCTTGAGCGCGACGTTTTCCCTTCGCTAATAGGGGTCTAGGAGTCTAGGAGTCTGGGAGTCTGGGTATCCCGGACTGTCGGTCACCCTCGACCCCTCGACCCCTCGACTCCTCGACTCCTTGACTCCTCGACTCCTTGACTCCTCGACTCCTCGCCGCCTCCAAACAATGTCCCGTCTAGAATCGCTTGAAAATCCGATCGAGAAGGCCGTGCTTGTTTATGTGAACGAGGACGAGGCGGAAGATCGTATCTCGGAGGATGAGCTCGAGGGGCTTTGTGAGGCGGCTGGGGTGGAGCCGCTGGCGAGTCTCCGGCAGCGGCTGGACCGCCCCTACAAAGGCACCTACATCGGAACCGGCAAGGTTCAAGAGCTCGCAGCGCTGGTGAATGAAACCGGAGCCGATCTGGTCATCATCGATGCAGAAATCTCCGGGATGCAGCATCGCAACCTGGAAGAGGCGACGGGTGGCCGGCTCATCGATCGAACGCAGCTCATTCTCGACATCTTTGCGAGGAGAGCCCGAACCCGAGAGGGCATGCTGCAGGTCGAGCTAGCGCAGCTCACGGCCATGTTGCCGAAGCTGATGTCGGTCTATACGAAGTTCGAGCGGCAGCGCGGCGGCATCGGCATGCGCGGTCCGGGCGAAACCAAGTTGGAGTCGGACCGGCGAGTCGTCAAGGATCGAATCTCGAAGCTTTCACACGAGATTGACGATGTAAAGCGCGTTAGAGACCAACAACGGGCGAGCCGTCGGAAGCATCCTTTTCCCTTCGCGTCGATCGCCGGCTATACCAGCGCTGGAAAGTCTACGCTGATGAACAAGCTCTCAGGCACGGATGTGCTTGTCGATGCCATGCCCTTCGCTACGCTCGATCCGACGACTCGCAAGGTGGATTTGCCAAACGGCTATGCGCTGTTCCTGACTGATACGGTCGGCTTCATTAGGAACCTACCCACGAAGCTGGTCGCGGCCTTCCGAAGCACTTTGGAAGAGGTCACCTACTCCGATGTGATCCTTCATATCGTCGATGTGAGCCACCCTTCTTGGGAGGCGCAGATGGACGCGGTGATGGAGACGTTGGCAACTTTGGAGGCGAGCGATAAGCCGATTATCACCGTATTCAACAAGATCGACGCAGTGGAGGACAAGGGGCTCGCCACCCGCTTGGTGGCAGAGTTTCCGAACTCGGTTGCCATATCGGCTTTGACCGGTGCGGGTTTTGGGGATTTGCAGAAGGCTCTGCTTAAGCAGGTGCAAGAGCTGCTCGCCCCCGTCACTGCTTTGATCCCGTACGCCCACCAGCATCTGCTCCAAGATTGCTATGACTTCGGGCGTGTTAGGAGCGCGGAATATCGGGATGACGGCATCCTGGTGCAGGCCGAGCTGGTCGCCGAGATGCGGCACAAGTTGCAGCCCTATCGGGTGACCGATGAAGCTGTCTGATTGGCTCACAGAGGCCGAAGGGCGGCTACATAGTGCCGGTGTGGAGGCGGCCAGGTTGGAAGCATCGGTTCTTGCTGCCCACGTTCTGGGAGTGGACAGATCGTGGCTCTTCGCTCACCCGCAGCATGAATTCAACGACTTGGCTGGCGAGCAAGTGCTGCAGCGGCGAGAGAGACGTGAGCCCTTGGCATACATTTTGGGTTGGCGCGAGTTCTTTGGCAGAAGGTTTATCGTGAACCCCGCCGTTCTCATTCCAAGGCAGGAAACCGAGACGTTGGTGGAGTCTGCTCTAAGAGTCTCCGGGGCCGGGGCGAAACTGCTAGACATCGGCACTGGCTCGGGGTGTATTGCGATCACGCTCAAGCTGGAGCGTCCGGACCTGAATGTGATTGCAATCGATGTTTCCCCTTTGGCTCTAGAGGTTGCCCGCCACAACGCTGTAGAATTAGGTGCCTCTGTCGAATTCTTGTGGTCTGATCTCTTTGAGAGATTGGCGGATGAGCAGTTTGACGTGATTGTCACGAATCCCCCCTATATCGGGCGGCACGAAGACTTAATGCCAGAGGTTCGGGATCACGAGCCAGAGTTGGCTCTTTATGGCGGTGTGGAAGGCGATGAGCTCATTCAGCGATTGGCGCGCGAGGCAGCGGCGTATCTCTCTCCTGACGGATGGTTATTGACTGAAGTTGGCCACACGCAAGCGGCTGGGGTTGTACGTCTTTTCCGCAATGCCAGGTTCAAATCTGCTGAGATTGTGAAGGACCTCTCCGGGGTCGATCGTGTTGTGGTAGCTCGTTGTTAAAGCCTTGATCATCGCTCCTGGTTGAAAGTACTGCTGCAAAGAAGCTCAATGTTGCTAACATTGGGGGGATGGTACTAAACAACTTCATCGGTCTCGTCCTTCTCGCCACTACCCTCGCACCTGCGCAGATCAGCTTTGATCCGACCCGCGATCCCGGTCCCAAGCCGATCGCTGTCGTGCCGGACTCCTACACGATCGGCAGCAACCAGGGTGTTGGCGTCACGATCACCATGGACCAAACGGTCACGAGCAACACGACGGTCTACGTGTCAAGCTCGCATCCGAGCATTCTCGCGGCTCCATCTTACGTCACCGTCTTGAGCGGTAACAGCACCGCACGGCTCCAGGTGGTGAGTTCATCTGCACCTTCGGCAAAGGGCAGAAGCACCACCGTGCGACTCACGGCATGGACTGCGGACGGCTCTGCGTACGCTGACGTCGTGGTCAACTAAGACACTGATTGGCTGGCCGATTGCCAGCCACTTTAACATTCGTTGAGGATTCGTTCCAAGCAATCCACACTAGCCTGAATGTCTTCATTGACGATCTGGTGCGGGTATCGAGTTGCGAGAGCGATTTCCTCGTGGGCATTTCGAAGGCGCTTCAGGATAGTAGAAGCGTCTTCAGTGCCACGCTCCCGTATGCGTCGCTCCAGTTCCTCAGCGTTCGGGGGGAGCAGGAAGACGGGGATCGCGTTGGCCCTTTCGGACATAACGCTCAACGCTCCCTGCACATCGATTTTCAGCACCGCGACCTTGCCTTGGCTGAGCAGCCTTTCCATGTCTTTTGACGGCGTCGCGTAGTAGTAGTCGTGGACCTCTTTATATTCTAGGAACTCGCCTGCTTCGGCCATTTCATAGAATCGATTGCGAGTGATGAAGTGGTAGTCCACCCCATCGACTTCACCTCTTCTCGGATCACGTGTTGTGTAGGCGACGACTCGCTCGACTAGCGGATTTCTTTCTTTCCAGGCGTTGATGAGGGTGTCCTTCCCTACTCCACTTGGGCCGCTGATGATGACGAGACAGCCTTTGTTCATCGTCTCCCCAGGAGCGATACCAGGCGCTCGGCTACCTTCATTGGGTCGTGTCGGACGAAGTCGGATTCGCTCATGAAATTCCCCTGCAGGACTCGAAAGCCCATTGCCCGGATGCGGTCGAGGTCGGCGTCGACGAGGACTTGGCCCACCTCGCGGTACTTTGCGAGGGCGGCATCGCTTGGGACGCCGGTGTTGACGAGGCAGTAGTCGAAGACGCGGGCTTCTACGTTGTTGAGGATCGTCGTCGCGTGCTCCGACGCGCTGAATGAGTCGCTTTCTCCCGGCTCGGTCATCACGTTGCAGATGTAGACCTTCTTGGCCTGAGAGTCTCTCAAAGCCTCTGCGATACCTGGGACGAGCAGGTTCGGGATGATGCTGGTGTAGACACTTCCAGGCCCGATGCAGATCAGGTCGGCGGCTCTGATGGCCTCGACAGCATCCTTATGTGCCTTGCACTCGATCGGGTCGAGGTGGATCTTCTTGATCCTTCGTTTCGAGGCGACGATGGCGGTTTCGCCGCACACTTCGGTTCCGTCTTCGAGCTCGGCTCGGAGGCGAACGTGTTCGAGAGTGGCGGGTACGACTCGGCCGCGGATGGCGAGAACGTCGGAGGCGATTTGTATAGCTTTTTCGAAGTCGCCCTTTGCTTGATCGACCAGGGCGGCGATGAGGAGGTTGCCGATGGCGTGGCCGCTGAGAGTGCCGCTGTCGTCTTTGAACCGGTGCTGGAAGAGGTCGGTCATCTGCTTTTCAGCATCGGCGAGGGCGACCAGGCAGTTGCGGATGTCTCCGGGGGGGATCATGCCTTTGTCGAGGATGAGCCGGCCGGAGCTGCCGCCGTCGTCGGTGACGGTGACGATGGCGGTGATGTTCGAGGTATGGCCCTTAAGGCCTCGCAGAAGCGTGCTGAGGCCGGTGCCTCCACCGAGCGCGACAATGCGGGGGCCCTGAGCGAGCTGCAGCCGCTTCAGATAGATGTCCACCTTGCCGGTGGTGAGGCCGGGGTTCAGGGTCTCGAGCACGTGGTTCAAGGCGGCTCTGATGCCACGAAAGGATAGATAGGTGCCTAGCACGAGGAATGCCAGGGACAGATAGTGCATCGTAACCGCCACGTCTTTGGGCTCCACGAACTGGGCGACGCCGTCTCGCGTGGCGTCTGAGGCCCATTGGAGCGCGGGAAGAATCTTGGTTTTGAAGGCGAGTCCGAGGCCGATGAAGAAGGCGAGAAGGCCGAGGAGCAGCATTGCCGCCGCTTTCTGAAGTCCAACTGTCGGGATAAGCAGCCGCCTGATGCGGTAGCTCTTACTCATCCTTGTCGTCCGGCAGGAAGACGCCGAGCACTCCGTTGATGAATGAGATCAGCAGGCTGGCAACGAAGGCGGCCATGAAGCCGGCGAAGCCTTTGTCTTTGATATAGAAGCCGAGCTCGAGACTGGCGGCGATCCAGAGGACGATGGCGTTTACCACCAGGGAGAAGAGTCCGAGAGTGAGGCAGCTTAGCGGGAGCGTCAGGATCTTGAGGATCTTGCCCAGGGTGGCGTTCAGGAAGGCGAGCACGATGACGCCGACCATGAGCTTGAGGACGCTTTCGGCGGTGCTGATATCGACTCTGAAATCGAGTCCGAAGCTTTGAGTGAGGAGAGAGGCGGCGAATACGGAAAACGCCAGCAAGACCCATCGAAGAAGCAGTTTCGTCATTCGTTCTCCCGCGCGCTTTATTATATGGGATTCTTGGGAGGGTCTGAGGTTCGGGGGTTACTTCTGGAGAAAGAGGAAGACGCCGTTCTTGTTTGAGGTGACGATGTCTTCCTTCTTGTCACCGTTTATGTCTTTGACTACGAACTGGGTGCCGACGCCGGAGTTTTCGTCGATCAGGTGGCGAGTCCATTTGCTGCCTTTATATTCGTAGCGGACGAGCCATGAGGGTTCTTCGGAGCCTTGGTCGACTCCTGGTGGGTGGGCCCACTTTCTTTTGCCGGTGATCAGGTTGATCGTGTTACCGATCTTGAGCAGGCTGGCGGAGTGGGTGCCGGAGATGGTTTCGTCGATGGTTTGTCTTTCGTAGGTGCCGTCAGCCTTGGGTTTGAACCACCAGAAGCCTCTTGCATGGGCGGAGGTTGTTAGGATGCCTTCTTTGCCGATCGCGAGCATGTGCGCGCAGTCGGGGCCGAGATCTGCCTTTGTGAACGTCCAATTCGGCTGCGAGTAGTAGCCGCCGGTGGTTAGGACTTCATTCTTGTTCTCTCCATTAATGTCGCCGACGCCGAGGCCGTGCGAGTAGCGTTGGGAGCCGGGGCCCTTTGGTTGGCCGATGTTGTGTTGCTGCCACTTGGCATACGGATCGGCCGCGGGCTCGAACCAGGCGAGGTATTCGTCGTCGGTGCCCATGATGAGGACTCTCTTGCCGTTCTTGAAGAGGTCTTCGTAGAGCGGGCTTTCATTGCAGGCGCTGTGCCAGATCAGGTGCTCCTTCCAGGGCTCGTCTTTCCCCTGCGGATTCTCGCGCCAGATCGCTTTTTCGCCGGGCATGCCGATGACGATCTGGTCCGGCCAGCCGTCTTTGTTCAGGTCGTCGGCCCAGTTGTGGAAGGAGTCTTGATACTGAGTTTTGGGGTCGAGCAGTTTGACCGTCGCGATCTCGTGAGGCCTCCAAGTTGGGGCTTCGTACCATAGGTTGCCGGCGAAGATATCTAGCTTCTTATCGCGGTTGATGTCGGCCACGGCTACGCCTTCGGAGATGAAGCGGGTGTCGACCACCACCTTTTGAAAGGCGAATCCCTGGGTTAGGGCGAGAAGGGTTAAGGTGGCGATCATGTGCGTGAGGTTACACGAGATTGCCAGGTGCACCCGGGCGTAGTGGCTGGCTCCGGTGGCTGGTACGCAAGGGCGGGAGCCCTGGGGACACGGACGCACGGCAGGAGCCGTGCGTTCCGGTAAATTTGATGGCTTTGATTTCTACACTCGTTACTGATAGGCTTGTGCTTCGGCCGCCTTCGCCGGGGGACCTCGATGGCCTGGTGGGGTTGTTTGGGGATTTGGAGGTTATGCGGTTTGTGGGGAATGGGAAGGTTTTTTCCTCCGTTCAGGTTGCGCATATGCTCGAAACGATGTTGGCGGAGGCTCGGCATGGGTCGGCGCATCCTTCGTGGGTTCCGGGGGTGCCGGGGGCTTTGATGGTGGTCGATCCGGGTTCTCAGGAGTTTGTGGGAATGGCGGTTTTGCGGATGTTGGCTCCTGATTTGGCGTTAGCGATTGGTGGGTGTCCGGAGCCGGCGGTTGAGGCGGGGTATGTGCTTGGGCGGGCGTTTTGGGGGCGGGGGTTTGCTACGGAGATTGCTTCGGCGGTGGTTCGCCATGGGGTTTCTTTGGTTGGGCGGGAGCACATTATTGCGGTGGCGGATGTGGGGAATACGGTTTCGCACCGGGTGTTGGGGAAGGTTGGGTTTTCGGTGGTTAAGGAGTTTGACTATCGGGATATGCGGATGAATTATTGGCGGCTGACTCCCTTGGGATAGGATTGTTGTTGTGGCGAAGGACGCTACGAGGCAGAAGATTGAGGGGGAAATCGAAGCGGGGCGGCTGGGAATCGCCCGCGATCGGTTGCATGGACTTGTGGTGTCCTATCCGGAAGATGCCAGCTTGCGGTCGCGCTTAGGGGATGTCTATTGGAAGCTTGGATATCCGGTGCAGGCGGGGCGGTTTTGGTTTTTGGATTCTCCCTTGGAAGGTGAGAAGCTTGCTTCGGTCGACTTGTTTATCCGGTCTTGCCATTCAGATCCTTCCACGATCTTTCGCCGGTTGAAGCTGAAGACCAGTCCGAAGGGGCTTGAGGCCGAGGCTAGGATTCGGCTTGAGGATTTGCTTCGGAGCGCCGATGCCCGGCTGCCTGCTTCACCGGCTGCTGCTCCTGAAGGGATGGATGCCACGTCTTTCTGGATCGGCGGTTGCGTGATCCTCCTCCTGCTTATCTTGTCGCTGGCGATCATCGGCGTTGCCACGGTTGTTGACTGGTTGAGGTAGGGAAACAGAGGCAGGATTGGGACGGATGGGACTCATGGGACTCATGAGCTCATGCGTGTGGCCGATGGGCTACTCGGGCTTGTTCTCTCTGGCTTTGGTTCGTTGCTTGTGGAGATTCTCGGTGAATCCGCCCTGATCTAAGAACAGTTCTCCCTGCCTTTTAAGCAGTCGATCAAGCAGGAAGTTGGCCTGATTAATGAGGCAGATCAATGTGTTCGCTGCGTTGGCGGCATTCCTTTGCTCGATGTAGGGTTGGTAGATCTCGTAGACGGCTTTTGCGAATATTGCTTCTTGGGCTTCTTGGGACGGATGGGACGTATGGGACTCATGGGCGGCTACTATGGCGTCGCGCTTTCTTCGCAGGTTTCGGATGAATTTGGCTTTATCGTGATCCTTGCTCCATTGAGGATGGTTGTTCTGTCGAAGGTAGTCCTGGTAGTCGAGTAGAAGTTCTTCGAAGCTGGCCCTGGCAACGCTTGTCAGCTTCAACTCGAACTTCTTGCTGGTTCCTGAGGCGGCGCTTGCTTCGGCGATGTTCTGCTTTCCGCTTCTTGCGGCTTGGACCATTTGGTCCACCGTTCGGCTCTTCTTATCTAAATAGAGCTTAGTGAAGGCTACTGTTCCGTCGTAGATGATGAGCGAGAGTTGGTATGCGGCTAGCTTGCGGTATCCGCCGTGCTTTGGAATTAGGTCGCTCATTCGGTGGATTATGTCTGATGAGACCAAATGAGACGGGTGGGACTCATGGGTCTCACTTGTCCCATAAGTCTCACTCCATGAGAAAAGAGCCCCGGCGGTTGCCGGGGCTCTCGTCAGAAGCATTAGGAGCTTCTCTTAGAAGTCCATGTCGCCGCCCATTCCTGGGTGGCCGTGGCTGTGGCCGCCGCCACCTGCCTGCTTCTTCTCTGGCTTCTCAACGACCAGCGTTTCCGTCGTCAGCACGAGTCCTGCGATGGAAGCTGCATTCTGGATGGTTGAACGAGTCACCTTAGCTGGGTCGACGATTCCAGCAGCGATCATGTCGGTTAGCTCGCCGGTTACGGCGTTGAGACCCTGGTTTCCACCAGCGTTTCGAACCTTTTCGACAATGACGGAGCCTTCGAGGCCGGCGTTCTTGGCGATCTGTCGGAGGGGCTCTTCGAGGGCTCTCTTGACGATCGTGAGACCGGTCATTTCGTCGGGCGTGAGGCCTTCGGTGCTGATCTTGTCAGCGGCTCGGAGCAGCGTGACTCCGCCGCCGGGGACGATACCTTCTTCGACGGCAGCTCGGGTTGCGGAGAGAGCGTCCTCGTATCGGTGCTTCTTCTCCTTGAGCTCGGTCTCGGTGGAGGCGCCGACCTTGATGACGGCGACGCCGCCGCTCAGCTTGGCAAGTCGCTCCTGGAGCTTCTCGCGGTCGTAGTTGCTGTCGGTCTTCTCGATCTGGGACTTGATCTGTCCGATGCGGCCGAGGACGGATTCCTTGGTGCCGGCGCCCTGGATGATCGTGGTCTCTTCCTTGGTGATGACGACCTTCTCGGCGGTTCCGAGCATATCGACGGTCACGTTCTCGAGCTTGGTGCCGAGGTCTTCGCTGATGAACTGGCCGTTCGTGAGAACCGCGATGTCTTCCAGCATGGCCTTGCGTCGGTCGCCGAAGCCAGGCGCCTTGACGGCGCAGATCTGCAGCACGCCTCGGATCTTGTTGAGCACGAGGGTTGCGAGGGCGTCGCCTTCCACGTCCTCAGAGATGATGAGGATTGGGCGGCGGGTGGTGGCGGCCTTCTCTAGGAAGCCGAGGAACTCCTGCGCGTTGCCGATCTTCTTCTCGTGGATGAGGATCAGTGGCTTCTCGAGGACAGCCTCCATGCGCTCGGGGTCGGTGACGAAGTAGGGGCTGATGTAGCCTCGGTCGAACTGCATACCCTCGACGATCTCCATGACCGTCTCGCGGCCCTTGGACTCTTCGACGGTGATGACGCCATCCTTGCCGACCTTGTCCATGGCCTCAGCGACCTGCTTGCCGATCTCCTTGTCGTTGCCTGCGATGGTGGCGACGAATTCGACCTGCTCCTTGTCCTTGATCGGCTGGCTCGCTTCCTTGATGGCGGCGACGACCTGCTCGACGGCCTTGTCGATTCCGCGCTTGACGGCGATGGGGTTACCACCGGCGGCGACGTATCGGAGGCCCTCGTTGACGATGGCCTGGGCGAGGACGGTTGCGGTGGTGGTTCCGTCACCGGCGACGTCGTTGGTCTTGGAAGCGACTTCCTTGCAGAGCTGCGCGCCCATGTTCTCGTAAGGGTCTTCGAGCTCGATTTCTTTGGCGACGGTGACGCCGTCCTTGGTGATCGTGGGTGAGCCCCACTTCTTGTCGAGGACGACGTTGCGGCCCTTGGGGCCGAGGGTGACTTTCACCGCGTCTGCGACTTTGTTGACGCCGCGCTCCAGGGCGCGTCGTGCGTTCTCATCATAAAGTAGGTTCTTTGCTGCCATATCGGTTTGTTGCTCCTCCTTCGATTGGCGATTAGCACTCGCCGAGGATTTCTGCTAAAGGGTACCTCGTGGGAGGCGGTTGTCAAGAGGTTTTTTGGCAGAAGGGGCGGGAGAGTGCTAAGGCTAGTTGCGACTACTTCTATGACCTGTTATCATTTGCTCATGCTCGGGGTTTTACTAGCCACTCTCGCCATCGCCGCCGATTCCCAGTTCGACAAGGCGATAGCGGCACTCACGCAGCCCGAGGCGGTGACGGTTACCTACAGCATCCGCAACCTAACCGGGGACAAATCCAATTGGACGCTGAAGATGATGCGGCCAAACCTGTTGGTGGCGGAATCCGAAAGCAAGCTTATCATCGCAGACGGAACCGACATCACAGAACTAACAAAGGCATCAAAGACTTACACAAAGGAACCACAGACGGAGGAATTCCTGGAGACGCTACGGAGTAAGCCCGAGCTCATTCTAGGAAGGCTGTATTTCGAGCGGGGTGCCGAGTGGCTTGGAAAGCAGAAGGCGGCACCGGGGCGAAGCCGGGCAGGAGTTGCTTTGACCGGGACACTTCTCACGCTACCGAGCGGGGCAAACGCTACCTTCTACACACCTCCTACCGATCCGGTTATCGCGCTCATTCAGATCGAGCCGCCGAAGGGGATTACGACCGATACGTTTTTGATCGATAAGATCGAGCTCGCAACTGCACCGCCAGCCAAGGCCGAGTTTCAGGTTCAGATGCCCGCTGGCGCGCGACCGGCCGATGCCCCCGTTGCCGAATTGAGTCCGGCAGCCAAGGAGGACCTCGCAAAGGGTTTGATCCCGTACCACCAACTGACGTGGAAGGATTACAAGGTCGTGGACTCGAACGACAACAAAACTGCCATCTATATGGGGACTTACCTTCTCTACAGCTTCAAGAGCAAAGCGGCGAAGAGCGGCGCGCAGTATCAAGCCACGATTGCCGAGATCGAAATACGCTCTGGGCTGGACAGTAATAAGACCTGGCGCTCGGCGAAGTTTCCAGTGGAGGCGGACCGTTTGCTGCAGCACGAGCAGGGTCATTTGGACATCAATGAAGCGGGTGCGAACGGCTTGCGCAGGGCATTCAAGACGAAGCCCCCGATCGGCTATGGCGCAACGGCTGATGCGGCGGCTGACGATCTCCGTTCGAAGATCAAGCAGATGCTGAGTGAGAGCGGCGACAAGACCAAAGCGCTGGATGCGGAGTATGAGCGAGCGACCGATCTTGGCCGGAATGAGTCTCAGCAGATCGCGTGGAACGGCAAGATCGCGATTCTTATGAAGGGCCTCGATCGCTAGCGGTGATCGTCGGCGCGGATGGATAACACTCGGACCGGCAGCTTCGCGCCCTCGGCGGGGGCGTAGGAGTGGGCTTCGGAACTCCAGAAGGTGGCGCTTTCGCCTTCTTCTAGATCGAAGGTTTGATCTCCCACTTTTATCTTTGCGGTGCCTTTCAGGACGTACACCATCTCTTCGCCTGCGTGGCTGCGCGTTTCGCTTTCCCGGTACAGCTCGATGACCGTTGGGAGTAGGCGCCCTGTTTCGAGGCGGCTCTTAAGAATGAGAAGGGGGAAGACGTTGGCAGTTTTTGCCAGTTTGGCTCGTTCGGCTTCGGACAGCGGCTCCGGAGCAAGGGGGCCGGCGGCAAAATCGGTGAGGTCGTACCAACGGTCGTCGTCGTGGCGGTGGATAGCGACGATCTGGGATTCTTCGGCTCTTGGCTTCGCGATCGAATCCAGGTGGACGCCCATAGCGGCGCAGAGCTTCACGACCGTCATCGACTGCGGCATTCCTCCCTGCTCGACTCGGACGATGGAGTTCTTGCTGACGTTGGCCGCGAGGGCGAGTTCTCTGATCGAGAGTCCCATGCGCTTGCGGGCCCTCTGCAGCCTCGCTCCGAGGATTTCTGGAGGCAAGGTGCGGAGGAGGTCGTCGACGCTTCGCTCTTGTCGGAGCACGTCATTTTCTTCTTGGATCGCCACTTTTCTGAGAATACCGGCTGTGCCGGAACTGACACGGAGATGTTCGAAGTACAATCTCTATGATGGTACAGTCCCACCTAGCCCTCGCGGCTTTTACGACCCTCTTTCTCGTCGGTGCCCCTCAAAATCCCCCCGAAAGCAAGCTCACGATTCCGTTCGTCTTGAAGCGCGATGAATGGAAGGCCGGCAATCCGTTCGCGGCCTATGTCGAGATGCTGCGGTTGGAAAAGGAATACGAGGCAGACAAGATGTGGCGCACCACCTATTGGGAAGCGCGCGGAACGGTCGGCGGCATTCTGGGCGACAACTATGAGGGCGCCAAGGGATGGAATACGGCCTTTCCAAACGTCCCGGTGCGGCCCGTACTGCTGAAGACGCCACTCTCGGAGATGAAGCCGATGAACGCGATCGACGTGATCGCGAATGCGGCAAGGACGCACAACTGGATCATGCTTGGCGAGGAGCATTTGAAGCCGCAGACGCGCAGCATCATGATCCCGCTGCTGAATACGCTTTGGAAGCAGGGATTCCGCACGCTGGCGGTGGAGACGTTCGAAGAGGCGGCTCCGACGCTGGCTGCGCAGCTTGGGTATCCGACTTATGGCACTGGCTACTATACCGCCGATCCGGTGTTCTCGGCGGGGATTCGGGAGGCGATCCGACTCGGTTACAAACTGGTGCCGTATGAGGCTCGCGAGCAGCCGAAGGAGGTTCCGGAGGGGGATACGGAGTTCCGCACAAACTTCCGCGAGACGCTTCAGGCGAAGAACTTAAAGGAGCGGATTTGGGACAAGGACAAGAACGCCAAGGTGATCGTTTGGGCGGGGCGGGCGCATGTGCTGGAGAACGTGCCGCAAGTTCCGGAAGGCGAATCGGTTTGGCGGCCGATGGCTTCGGAGTTCAAGAAGATGACCGGGGTCGATCCGTTCTCGGTGTATCTCGCCACGTATGTCGAGCATTCGGAGCGGAAGTTTGAGCGGGCGGAATACATCTGGGCGACCGATCGCGGGTTGGTGAAGCGGCCGACGATCTTTATGGATAAGGGCGGAAAGCCATTTGGAGACGCGTTCGACACCCAGGTCTTCTTCCCTCGGACGGAACTTGTTCAGGGTCGGCCGGACTGGATGATGCGGGAGATGGGGCGGCGGTTGGTTGCTATTCCGGACGGCTTGGTGAAGGCGCAGGGGCTGCAGCTTGCGCAGGTGTTTGGTGCCGGGGAGCCGGTGACGGCGGTGCCGATCGACCAGACACTTATCCGTCCCGGTGAGCCAGTGCCGGCGCTGATGCTGCCACGTGGGCGAAAGTGCTGGGTTCGGGTGCTTAACGCGGAGGGGACGGAGAATGGGAGGGCGGATGTAATGGCGCGTTAGTGGGAACCATCGCACCGACCGCTTACCGTAGCGACTGACGGCGCTTTCGTGAGGAGAGAAGGGGATTCGAACCCCTGAAGACTTGCGCCTTAGCAGTTTTCAAGACTGCCGCAATCGACCACTCTGCCATCTCTCCAGAGTGGTCAAGTTTACCGAAGCTAGCCTTTGGCCAACGCAGAGTCGACGTCGGGGTGGATTTCGAAGACTCGGTCCATCATGACCATGTCGAAGAGCCGTTGGACCTCGGGCATGAGGCTGCAGACTCGGAGGGTTCCGCCGCGAGCTTTCATGGAGCGCAGGCAGGAGAGCATCGCGCCTAAGCCCGTGCTGTCCATAAAACCCACCTCGCTCAGGTCAAGCACCATGACATCCGCATTCTCCATTACGGGCGCGATCGCGCTACGAAAATCGCCGACATTGTCTGTTTCCAATGTCGTCGCGTGGACTTTTGCGACGACGGTGTTCCGTCTCTCTTCCGATTCAATTCTCAATTGTGTACAGCCTTCCTCTTAACCAGTGAAACCACATTCCATTCGCCATCCCGTCCGAAGACGACCTCATCGACGCATCTTGCGATGATCGAAAGGCCGAGGCCTCCCTCGGTCGCCATGTCCGGTTGGACCATGTCAATATTGCCTGGCTGAAACGCTTCGCCAGGATAGCGCAGTTCTACCCGCACACTGTCCACAAAATTAGTGACTTTGTAGCCAAACGGCAAGTTTTTGTGTCCCGGGCGTGCGTGGCGCACGGCATTGCTGCCCGCTTCTTGTACGGCGAGGATCAGTTCGCCGGCGGCGTCGGCGTTGAGTCCGTATGATCCTTGGGCCACGACGCGAATCCTCTCGCGCGCCTTTTGGAGGGCTCCGTATTCGCTCCAGACGACCGGATTGGCTGACTCGGCAACTCCGGTTTCGCGGATGACGACGAAGGTCGCGTCGTCTTTGAGCTGATCTTCGGAGGTTAGGGCGTCCATCTCCATCTGGATCTCGCGCAGGGGGAAGGAGGCTCTGGGGCGGAGCCACTCGGCGAGCTCTTCGGGTCCGCCAAAGATGTCGCTGATGCCGTCGGAGTAAATGCAGATCAGGTCCCCGATGCCGAGCTCCACCTCACTTTCGGGGAATTTGGCGTCCTCTAAGAAGCCGAGAGGGACGGTGCTTGGGGGCAGAAGCTCGCATTCGTCCTTTAGGGCATCCCATCGGATCAGGCTCGGATGACCGCAGTTCACGTATGCCAAGCGTCTCTGCGCTCCGTAGAAGCGTGCGTAGCAGAGCGTGGCATACGTGTTAAGGCTGATCAACTCAGAGACGACCCGGTTGGAAGTTGCCTGGAGCACATCCTCCAGAGCGGGAAGGCCTGCGCTTCGGCTGAGCATGGAGAGGAGCGACTTTTCGAGGGCGCTCTTGATGCCTGCGGCCACCATTGCGGCGGGGACGCCCTTGCCCATGACGTCGCCAACCAAGACGTCAAGGATGCCGTTCGCGTAGGGGTAGTAGTCGAGGAAGTCGCCGGCGACGGACTTGGAGGGGATGCTGATGCTGTCAACGTGAATCCCTTCGACGCTCGCGGGTGGGGCGCCGAAGAGGAGCTTTCGTTGGATATCCGCGCCGAGCTCGATTTCCATGTTGCGCACGGTGCGGAGCGCGGTCTCACTCTCGGTGATTCGCGCGGCGACGCCAAGCCTGGCACGCAGCTCGCCGGCATCGAGGGGTTTGATCAGGAAGTCGTCGGCACCGGATTCGAGGGCTTTGATTCGGTCTTCCCGCTCGGTGCGCCCGGTGAGCAGGATGATGTAGGTGTACGCTTTCGTGTACTTCTCTCGAATGCGCTTGCAAAGGCTGATGCCGTCGAGCTTGGGCATCATCCAGTCGAGGATGACGATCGGGAATTCTTGGGAGGTGAAGGTATCCCAGCCTTCTTCCCCATCATGCGCCATCGTGACTTCGTAGCCGAGCTCACGGAGGTTTTCAGACAAGATCAGCGAAGATATCTCGTCGTCGTCGACGACGAGCACCTTCATCGGTTCGTGCCGGCAAGCTTCAGCATGTGGCCCTCGATCTGGTCACGAACGGAACCCAACGCCTCATCGGCCTGCCCGACGATGCGCATCAGTGCCTCGTCTGTCATCGTGTTCGCACCCGCTTCGAGGCGTCGGAAGAGTTCCGCGATGGCGACCGCGCCAACTGTCCAACTGCTGCCTTTCAGGGCATGGGCGATTTGCTTGACCTGCTCGTGATGGCTTGCGCGGACGGCTTCTCTCAGCGTTTCTAGTTGCGGCTCGATGTTGCGCAGGTACCGTTCGAGCACTTCGACCTGCAAAGAGTCTTTGCCGGCGGTGGTTTGTTCGAGCTGCCCCGGGTCGAAGACGGGGAGGTTCTCTTCGGTCGCGGGCTTGCTCAGGTCCTCCAGCTTGACGGTGCGTCCAACTGCCGCGGCGATCTTTTCGACGAGCAGTTTGGGCTGAACGGGTTTGCACATGTAGGCGTCCATTCCGGCGGTCAGACACTTCTCTTCGTCTCCTCGCATTGCGTTCGCGGTCATTGCCACGATGGGGAGGTGCTTGTCCGTGCCGCTTTCGCGCTTGCGAATGGCTTGGGTGGCTTCTAGGCCGTCCATTTCGGGCATCTGGACGTCCATTAGAGCCATGTCGAACGGTTCAACGGCGCTACGGTCGACTGCCTTTTTGCCGTTGTCGACGGCGACAACCGTGCAGCCCCAGGATCGGAGCATTTCGGTGACGACGAGCTGGTTGATGGGGTTGTCTTCCACGACCAGTACTCGCACGCCCTGCAGCGTTTCCTTGTTGGTGGTGGTTTCCGTCGTCTTCGGAGCGCGGTCGCCGCGGACGCCCTTTACGAGCGCGTCGTAGAGGAGGCTGTTGCGGACCGGCTTTGCGAGTACGGACTGGAAGAGGTTCGTGGACTCCACTTCGTTTGAGAGCAACTGAGAGGAGGAAAGGAGGATGAGGGGAAGCTCGTGAGTGCGCCGGTTGGCCCGGATTTCTTTGGCGACCTGCAATGCATCGGCCCCGGGCAGGTGCATGTCCAGAATCGCGACGTCTACCTGGCCCTCAACCAGCCGCTGAAGCGCCTCAACGCTGCTAGCCGCCTCGACGACTCGGCCCTTCCATGCTTCGAGCTGGCTCCTCAGCGCCGCGCGGTTCGTCTCGTTATCGTCTGCGATGAGCACGGTTACGCCGCCGAGATCTCTCAGCTCGGCACGAGCTCCGTCTTGCTTGGCCAGCGTGACTTCGAACCAGAATTCGCTGCCCTCTCCGGGCTTGCTTCCCACGCCGATCTCGCCGCCCATCAGCTCTACGAGCTGGCGGCTGATGGCAAGGCCGAGGCCGGTACCGCCGAAGCGCCTCGCGGTTGCTCCGTCGGCTTGAGTGAAGCTCTCAAAAATCGCATCCAACTTCTCCGGCGGAATGCCGATTCCGGTGTCCTTGACCGAGAATCGAAGCAGCATGTTGGTTTTGAGCTCGCTCATGACCGCGACCTTTACGTCCACCTCGCCTCGCTCAGTGAACTTGATGGCGTTGGCGATGAGATTCGTCAATACCTGTCGAATGCGGACCGAATCGCCGACCAGCTCGGTCGTGGCATCAGGGGGCATGATCAGGTTGAGCTGGATTCCCTTTTGGTGAGCGACCGGAGCGAACTGCTCGCATACGTCCTCGACCGTCTCGGCGACATCGAAAGGAGCGGTTTCGAGCGTCATCTTGCCCGCTTCCATCTTCGAGAGATCGAGGATGTCGTTCAGGATCGAGAGCAGGCTTTCGGCGCTTCGATGAATGAGCTGCACGTACGATCGCTGCTTGTCGTTGATCTCGGTGCCCAGCAGCAGGTGAGTCGTTCCGAGGACGCCGTTCAGAGGCGTTCGGATCTCGTGCGACATGTTCGCGAGGAATTCGGACTTGGCCTTGGTCGCCTCGAGTGCCTCATCGCGAGAGCGGCGAAGCTCTTCTGCGGTTTGCACGAGCTCCTGGTTTTTCTCGGCCAGGTTCTCTTTCGTTTTTTCGAGCTCGCCGACGTATCGATCGAGTTGGCGCATGATCGTGCGTCGCTCGGTCAGGTCGGTGGCGATGCCGATGAAACCGAGCAGCTCGCCCGAGGGCGATCTCATCGGGGTGATGGATAGTTGGATCGGGAACTTGCTGCCGTCCTTGCGTATGAACGTCCAGTCATCCTCGTAGACGCCGTGTTCGAGTGCGGGCTTGATGAAAACGTCCAGCCCTGGGGTGTATCCGCCCTCCTTTGCGCGCGCTTTGATTTCGGCGGGGTCGTGAAATAGCTCCGGACTCTTGCCGATTACCTCGCGGGCGGTGTAGCCCAGCATCGCTTCGGCCGCCTTGTTCATCAGGTCTACGCGCCCGGTGCTGTCCACTGCGATGACGGCGAACGTCGTCGAGTCCAAAATCGTGCGCTGTGAGACGGAAAGCCGCTGCATTTCGGCTTCGGCGGCGTCGGATCGGGTTGCTTCTTTTTGCAGCATCGAGATCCCGACGACGACCAGCACGACGGCAAATGCGATACCAAGAGGCATCGCAAAGCTCTGTCCGGCAATCAGTACAACGACGATGACGGCCAGCATGCCTACGGCGGCAGGGATGATGGAGGTTCGTTTGTTTCTATCAGGAGCCATTTTGGGTTGGTTCAAGCGACGGACAGCCCCGCTACAGCATCGGCGACCTTAAGTGACTTCCCCTTCTTCTTTTTCCGCATTCGCGGGCAATAATCACGCCCATGGATCTCGGAATTTCTGGAAAGGTCGCTATGGTCGCTGCAGCAAGCAAGGGCATTGGACTTGCAACTGCCAAAGCATTGTACGCCGAGGGTTGTCGCGTGTCCATTTGTGCACGCACAGAGGATACTTTGGAGGCAGCGGCCGCTGAGATCGGGGAGGACGTTCGATCCTACGTTGTGGACGTTTCCGACGCGGAAGATCTCGCCTGGTGGGTCGAGCAAACGCGCCAAGATATTGGGTCAGTGGACATCCTCGTCACCAACACCGGCGGTCCGCCCGCGGGCGACCTGCGCACGCTTGAGGATTCCCAATGGCAGGAGGGGATAGAGGGCACGCTCATGAACATCGTGCGACTGGTTAGGCTGGTGAGTCCGGACATGGAGGCGTCGGGCTGGGGGCGGATCGTTCACATCACTTCCCTCGTTGCCAAGGAGCCGAATCCGCTGCTTCCGATCTCGTCGACGATCCGAGCCGGACTTATGGCTCTCACGCGGCTTCAGGCGGCGGAGCTTGGGCCGAGCGGGATCACGGTCAACAGTGTGTTGCCGGGGCACACGCTGACCGATCGTCAGCGGCACCTTGCCCAGATTCGAGCGGATCGAGAGAGCATCTCGGTCGATCAGGCTCTGGATGAGCAGGCGCAGAAGGTCGCTCTCAAGAGAATCGCCGATCCCTCGGAAATTGGGGACGTCATCGCTTTCCTGTGCTCCGAACGAGCGTCGTACGTGACCGGTACCAGCCTCCTTGCCGATGGCGGCGCTACCCACGGGATCGACTAACGGCCTTCGAGCTGGTTTAGAAGGTCGGTCACGCGATTGTAGATTTCGCTGCCTGCGGAGGCGATCGTGCGCGCTTCCTGCAACGCGTGCCGGGCATCTCGCCTGGCCTGCATCTCGTTCGAATCCAGCATCAGGATCGCGTAGCGGTAGTAGCTGACGGCAGCACCATCTCCATAGGCGCTCTTGCGCCTCATATCCGCCTCTCGCGCCCAGGCGGCTTGCCAATTCTCGGCGGCCTGGCTCCAGAGCTCCGGCTGGTTAATTTGCTTCGCCTGGCTCTCGTAGAGCTTGCCCAGATAGGAGTACAGGGCGGCGTTGTTCTGGTCTTTCGTTACGGCGTCCTTGAACAGCTTCTCTGCCTCGACGGTGCTGCCATTCTTTAGGGCTTCCTGTCCTTGTTGAGCGAGAAGGACGGCGATCTTTTGATCCTGCTCGTCTCGCTTGGCGGGGCTCTGGAATTGCGACTTCTGCTTCTCCATGCGCTGAATCCGCTCATCTAGCGACATTCGCGGATCGTCGACGGTTACGACGGTGCCGTCCTGCTGCACCGCTTGATAGTTCTGGAAGGCGGCCACCAGCATGTTGAGGCCCACGAGGATCACGGCGAACAGGGTGCCCATGATGATCAGCGCAATCACGAGCCGGCGCAGGAAGTCTGCCGTTTCCGGCTTCATTAAAGGCTGCCGGGGAGGGGGTGGATAGTAGACGGGCGGGAATCCGGGAGGGGGCATGGTGCCCTGCGGGATGTAGCCCTGCTGGTTGTACGGCTGCTGGTATCCGTACGGTTGGTTCACGTACGGCTGCTGTTGCTGCGGCATGTACGGCGTCTGGATCGGCGGCGCCTGCAGATTCTGCTGTTGAGGCGGAATGGGCATCGACTGGTTCGTGTACGGGTTGTAAACGTAGCTCGGCTGCTGCTGAATGTTCTGCTGGTAGGGCTGGTAGCTGGACGTCTGCTGTTGCTGCTGCCCCAGGTTGAACATCTGGTTCATCCCAGTGCCGGCCTCGTCCATCTTGTAGGCATCCTTGAGAGCGGTGAGCATGTCCGCGGCCGAGTTGTAGCGGAGCATCGGGCTCTTGTCGATCGCCTTGCGAACGACCTGCCACATGGCGTCGCTGCATTGCTGCGGCTTCGCGGGCTCGGTGTTCATGATCGCGTAGGTGATGCTGACCACGCTATCGCCGGAGAACGGCTTGGTGCCGGAAATCATTTCGTAGAGCAACACGCCGACGCTGAAGAGGTCGCTGCGTGCGTCGATGTCTTTGCCGACCACCTGCTCCGGCGACATGTAGCTGGGCGTTCCGAACACCTGCCCGTCCATCGTGAGGTTTGGCTGGAAGGTCAGGCGGGCGATACCGAAGTCGGTGATTTTGACGGTGCCGCTGGTGAGGAGCTGGATGTTGTCCGGCTTGATATCCCGCTGAACGACCCCCTTGGAGTGGGCGTGTCCGAGGCCCTCCAGGACTTGCGAGGCGATGTCGACGGCACGTTCGGCGGGCACAAAGCCTTTGGTGTCGATCTCGTTGCGGAGGGTGACTCCGTCGAGATACTCCATCGCCATGAAGATGCGTCCGGCGTCTTCGGCAAAGGAGAACACCGTCATGATGTTCGGGTGGTTGAGCGTGCCGGCGGCTTGGGCTTCACGTTTGAACCTGCTGATCCGCTCGTCTTTCTGCTGCGGGGTTGACCCGCCCGGGACTGCCAGTTCCTTGACGGCGACACGGCGATTCATCAGCGGATCGTACGCCTCGTAGACAACGTCATTCGAGCGCGCGATTTCCCTGATGATCTGGTACTGACCGAGCGTGGTTGGGGGGCCGTTCATTCGCGTGGAATCTAAGTTCCTATTGTACAGACGTTCCCTGGTTTCCGAACCATTCGATGT
>JBGGMI010000195.1:0-3939 GCA_041288075.1 Fimbriimonas sp. | reverse complement strand
GCTTCTGGCACTTAGCTGACATAGATTTGGAGGCAGAGCAGTCTGCTCTGCCTCACTTTTCAGACGTCGATTTGCTCGGCTACGGCGAGCGCGTCATCAACCTCGATTCCGAGATAGCGGACCGTGCTCTCGATCTTCGTGTGGCCTAGCTGGAGTTGAACCGCTCGATAATTCCCTGTTTTCTTATAGATCAACGTAGCCTTGGTCCTGCGGAGTAAATGCGTGCCATAGAAGCATGGATCAAGGTCGATCATTGCGAGCCACCCCGCTAACAGCCTTGCGTACTGCCGCGTACTGAGATGTCCTGCCGCACCGCGTCCCCATTTAGGCTCCTCCTTTTTTACGGGAGGAGGAGGTTGCGCGATCCCGTTCCCGAGACCTTCTGCTTTTCGAGCAGAGCAGACGATTCAAGTCGGGATGACAAGAGCTCCATATCGGCGAATGACCCATAGCGGACATACCTGCGTTCGTCTCAATCCTGTCATATCCCGCCTGAGCGATGGGATCCAGGAGACCGTGCCATGAAGAATGCATTGTTCGCGTTGCTGGTCGGTATTCTCTCCGTTCAGGGCACAACCACTCCAGCTCTCGCGGAAAACGAAACCACCCCTGACGCCAATGGTTGGATTGGCACGGAGACGGTGAAGACGCCGTTCGGCAATTTCGACTTCAATAATGGCTATCCCACGCCCGAGGCTGCCACCCGCTTGCTGGACCAACTCAAGCTCAACCGAGCCATCGAGGTCTACCTCACGCAGATGATGCCCGTGAGCGAAATCGCCCTTCGCGAGGGCTTGCGAGCTTTTGGATCAAAGAAGCCGCAGCAGGTCGTGATCTGGGAAGATCTGATGGATGCGCGGACGGTGTTGCTCACCGCAAACGCCGAAACCGTCTACGCCGTGGGCCACCTCGATCTGAAGACCGATGGGCCCACGGTGGTCGAGGCACCCGCGCACATGCTGGGCTTCCTCCAAGACGGACTGCAACGTTACCTGTCCGACATTGGACCGTTAGGCCCAGACAAGGGCGCAGGCGGGAAATTCCTCGTCTTGCCGCCAGGTTTCGAGGGAGAGGTGCCGGAGGGATATTTCGTTGTCCGCTCCCCGACATATTCGGTGGCTTATCTGGTGAGGGGATTTCAATCCGAGGACAAGACAGATCAGGCGGTCAATCTAATCAAGCAGACAAAAATCTATCCGCTCGCCAGCGCGTCCTCGCCCGCCCCTATGGATTTCCTGAACGGCTCGCGGCAAGACATCAACACCGTTTTCCCCGATAACTTTCACTTCTTTGAGCTATTAGCGCAACTCGTGGAAGAGGAACCGCTCGATGTGTTTGGACCGCTGGAGCGGTTTCAGATGCAAGCGATTGGCATCGAGAAGGGCAAGCCCTTCAAAATCGACGATAGGACGAAGGCGCTTCTGTCAGAGGCGGCGCGGGTCGGGGGAGCCATGGCACGCGCTAATACCTATGCCTCGCCGTCAGCCGGCACCTATTATCCTGATCGCAAGTGGCAGGGCGTCCCAGACGGGATGACCTATACATTTACCCGCGATGGCGCTCCGCAGATCGATGCCCGCGACAACGTCTATTACATGGCGGCGGGCAATTCGCCTGCGATGATGGCTAAGAATGTCGGCCAGGGTTCACAATACCTTTGGACCTATCGAGACACCGACGGTGACTTCCTCGATGGAGCCAAGAAATACAAGCTGCATATCCTGCCCAACATACCGGCCAAGAACTTCTGGTCGGTTGTCGTCTATGATGCGCTCAGCCGGTCGGAGCTGCAAAACGGCGAGCCGTTTCCCTCGGTCAGCAGTTACACGAAGCCTAAGGTCAACGAGGACGGTTCGATAGACGTGTTCTTTGGCACGAATGAGCCGAAGGAGAAGCGAAATTGGATCAAGACGGTCGCGGGCAAAGGTTGGTTCCCCATCTTTCGCTTTTACAGTCCTTCAGAGCCCTACTTCGACAAGAGCTGGGTGCTTAACGACATCGAGAAGGCGCAATGAAACGTGCGCTGTCACTCACTGCGAGGTCGTGACGCAGCCTGTCCTGTGCATGGACGGCGGGATGCCCTCCGGCTGACGGGCTCTGCCTGATTCCAATCTGATCGGTGGATCACGCGTGCCGAGATCACGCGCTGAGGCCTGCACAACAACGATGACCGCTTGCCATGGTCACGAGGCGGCCTACAATGATGCGTGAGAATATTTCTTGCGGGCGCCTCCGGCGTGATTGGGCAGCGGCTGATTCCCCGGCTGGTTCAGGCCGGGCACGTAGTCGGCGGCCTGACGCGTTCGCCCAGCAAAACAGCGTTACTGAGCCACCTCGGTGCCGAACCGATTCTTTGTGACGTCTTCGACCGGGAGACACTTATCCAGGCGGTTCATGACTTCAAACCGGACGTCATGCTGAACGAACTGACTGATCTGCCGGATGACGCCGCGCAGATCAGTGAGCACGCAAACCTGAATGCTCGCATCAGGACCGAGGGAACCCGGAATTTGATCGAGGCCGCGCGGCTGTGCGGGTCACCGAAAATCCTGGCTCAAAGCGTCGCCTGGCAATTGCCCGATGGGCCCGATGCTCGAGCTGTCGCTGAACTGGAGCGTTCCGTTCTCGCCGAGGGCGGTGTTGTGCTGCGCTATGGACAGTTCTACGGGCCTGGCACGTATAACGAGCAGCAACCACCCGAGGGGCCTCGGGTTCATATCGACAGAGCTGCCGAACGAACGGTGGAGGCGCTGGACGCTTCAACGGGCGTGGTCGTTATTATCGACTGAGCGGGCAAACTACTTTTCCGCCTCCCCCAGAAGCACGGTTGGCGGAGTCCCTTTCGCTTTCACATAGAAGACCAGCAGTTTCGCGGGCTGCGTCTCACTGGCATTGCGGCTCACGATGTGTACATCCGTGGGCGATTCGTAAAAGACTTCGCCGGCGTTAACTGTCTGGGGGCTACTGCCCTCCACTTGAGTGATGACGCTCCCTTCCAGCACATACACAAAGAGATCTGCGTTATGTCGATGTCGCTGGGAGACCTCGCCAGGAGCGAAGTCAACGGTTTCAACCATGCCTTCCTTTCCGGGCACATCGGGGAGATCCTTAGTCATCAGACGCGTCACTTTTCCGACCTGCAAATTAGCGCTGCTAGCGGCTAACACGCTGCCAAACGCTAGTGCGCTACTAAAGGCTAGTAATAGAGACAATGCTGTCCTGTTCATTTTCTGCTCCTTTCAGCGAGAGTTGCTGCTGGGGCATCCGGGCGTCGTCATGCCCGATTTGAGCGACCACTCGAAGCCTTCTCGTCAGAACGGTTTCTTCTGACGGCGAGGCTCTGCGAATGTGCGCTCATGGCACGAAGCAGCTAGGAGCGCCGTTTTTTGCGCCTCGGTATCATGTTCGTCCACTTTGCTGCTCGATGCTTCTTTTCTTGCACAAGCTCAGGCGGCTCATCGAAGCCGACACGGCTACTGTAGAACACCAAGGCCATAAGACCGCCGCCCACTAGAAGGGTAAAGAAGATACCGAGACCCATCATCAGCCAGCCCCATGCGGGCATAGCGACGTCGCCTGCTGATATCCATCCATAATGGCCGACGAAAACCGCTCCAGCCAGGATGGCGAGAAGCAGAATTATTACCAATGCAGTTTGCATCGCATTGTCGCTCCCCTACCAAGCTTCGTATCACACCTGGGTAACCGAGGCTCGAGCGGCGAGATGTACGTCGGCATGGCTCGCGATGCCTATAAACCCGCTTGAGCAAGCGCTGCGTGCGCTTTCCTCTCCACAATGTCCGCTAATGGCACTTAGCAGACGTAGGTTTGGAGGCAGAGCATGTCTGCTCTGCCTCTCTTTTCAGACGTCGATCTGCTCGGCTACGGCAAGCGCGTCATCGACTTCGATT
This sequence comes from Fimbriimonas sp., assembly GCA_041288075.1. Classification (GTDB taxonomy): domain Bacteria; phylum Armatimonadota; class Fimbriimonadia; order Fimbriimonadales; family Fimbriimonadaceae; genus Fimbriimonas. The sequence goes on along the minus strand of JBGGMI010000195.1, from coordinate 28 downwards.
CCCAGATAACGGACCGTACTCTCGATCT